>DASQLJ010000720.1:0-5063 GCA_035630095.1 Longimicrobium sp. | reverse complement strand
CTGACGATACAACGAACGCGGCGGATGGGGAATACGGTGGTCCGCCGGCCCCGCGGGCCCCCACCCCGCGCGAGGCTTCGCCCGCGCTGCCCCTCCCCCCAAAACTGCCGCCAAAACTGCCGGGGGGAGGGGCGGTCGGCGCGGCCTGCGGAGGCAGGGGCGGAGGAGAGTCGAGGGTGCCGGGTGGGCGGCGGTGGAAGGGGCGGAGGGTGATCCGGAGGGGTGGATTGCGTGCGGATCGGCCGCGGCTTCGCATCGGGTTTAGCGGCGCGGAGGCGGAGAAATCAGGCGGGGGATCGCATCGAGCGTGAGGGATGCGCGCCCGGAGGGCCGGGAACGCGGCGGACCGCCTGCACCGCCGTCTCCGTCGCGATGGCGCCGGGGCGGGCCGCCGTGGGCCCGGCTGCGTAGGGCACGGTTGTATCGTGCCCTACGCAGCGCGCAGCCCGGCCCGGAGCGCAGCGGAGGGACACGCCCGAACCCGCCGTTGCCCCTCCCGTCGTACGAACAAGACAGGGGTCGATACGTAGTCCGAAGCCCTACACGCGCGAGGGGCGCGAGCCGAAGCACGTTCCGGGCTTGCCCCCACCGCGCGGGGCGGCGTGGGCTAACATATTGCTTCCACACGAGTTCCGCTGATTCGAACGGCGACGCGGAACCATTGTGAGCGGCGGCGTTCGGGTGTATCTTTGTCGGTCGCTGCGCTCGCACATCCGATCAAACACGCTCGCGGGGTTCCCACACGCCCGCGGTTCTCTCCAGGAAAGAGGAGGCTTCCGATGGGTCTTGGGCTTGGTCCCTTCGAGATGATCCTGATCTTCGCGGTCCTGCTGCTCCTGTTCGGCGCCAAGCGGCTGCCGGAGCTGGCCAGCGGGATGGGCAAGGGGATCCGCGACTTCAAGCGCTCGCTGAACGGCGTGGACGAGCAGTCGATCCAGGCGAACCAGCAGCAGAACTACCTGCAGGCCAGCGCCCCCGCAGCCCCGGCGCTGCCGGAGACCGCGGCCGGCGAGCCCAAGCGGCTCGGCTGAGCGAAGCAGGCAGGATAGAAGAAGCAGGACAGCGAAAGGCCCCCGGCGACATCGAGTCGCCGGGGGCCTTCGTGCATCCGTGTCCAGCGTCGACGCAGGAGGCCGGCCGGGAGATCCATCCTCCACGGCCGGCACCCGCGTCGAGGAAGGATCGTCAGGGCTGCGCCGGGGCTGCCGCCGGTGCCGCGCCCGGGGCCGGGCCCGCTGCGGCCGCCGTCTCGGCCACCACGCGCGGGGTGCGGCTGCCCAGCTTGGCCCGGTCGACCTTGGCGGCCTCGCGCTCGGGGTAGCTCACCACGTTGGGGTCGCCGTCGCTGACGTAGCGCTGCGCGGGGTTCTGGTCCCAGTGCGCGAGCTGACGCTCCAGCGCGCCCGGCGCCACGATGAAGCGGTCGACCGAGTGCCCGTCCCACGCGCGGTCGAACGGCGACACCTGCGGCCCGCCCGACACCTCGAGCACCACCGGGTAGTCGTACGTCTTGCCGTTGCGGTAGGTGCCGCGCCAGGCGAGCGACTTGTTCCTGGGCCACAGCCCCAGCGGGAGCGCGAAGGTGGTGATCCTGTAGTCGGCCGGGAGGTAGGCCATGATCGAATCCTGCCCGCTGCCGATCTGGTCCTGCACGAAGGCGTCGGGGAAGCGCGAGAGCTGCGCATGCCACATGGTGTGGTTGCAGATCTCGTGGCCGCCCTGCAGGAGGTAGTCGACCTTCTTCTTGATGGTGGCCTCGCGCTGCTCGCGCGGGACCTCGCGGCTCTTCTTCTCGCCCCAGAAGTTGGACGGATACTCCGCGCCCGGCAGCACGCACCACACGCCGCCGCCGCGCCAGGCGGGGTTCCGCTCCTTGAAGGCGGCCCACATCCCCACCATGGTGCGCGGCTCGATGCTGCCGTCCGCCGCGTAGGCGAACTGCCCCTGCGACGAGTCGTCGAAAACGAACACCACCGGGCTGGTGCCGGCGGGGATGTTGATGTTGCCGGTGGAGACGTCCTTCATGGTGACCGGGCGGTAGCCGCGGTCGTACAGCATCTGCAGGTCCTTGCGGAAGTTGGCCTCGCTGCGGTACCACTCGCCCTCGTTGGGCCCGATGCGGTGGTACTCGAGGACCAGGATGCGGCCCAGCTCGTTGGGGCCGGACTTCGCCCTGGGGCCGTCGTCCTGCCCGGGTCCGGCGGCGCTCGCCGTCTGCCCGCCCTGCGCCTGCCCGGCCGCCGCGGCCGTGTCGCCGCCCGCAACCGCCGGGGCGTTCTTCGTGTCGCCGGCGCCGGCGCCGCCCTTGTCGCCGCCGCACGCCGCCAGCAGCAGCGCGGCGGCCGCCGCGGTGGCGGCGTTCCTGGTGAACCGTGTGATCATCGGTCGCTGTTCCGTCGTCCGTAGGTCCCGTACGCGGGCGCACCCCGCGCGCTGCCGCGACGGGGTGCAAGGTCCATGCTGAGCCGTTTCCGACGCGTTCTCCACCGTCCCGCCCCGCCGCTCCGGCGCGTCACGACGCGCCGGACTGCGCCTCCCCGCCGGCCGGCGCGGCCGACACGTTCGCCGTCGGAGCGTTCGCCGTCGACGCCTCGCCGTCCTCGTCCTCGGGCGGGAGGCGGGGGAGGAGGCCCTCCTCGGCGAGCTGGGCGAGGACGCGCTGGTAGACGATGCGCGCGCGGAACTCGGGGAGCTTGAGGCGCTCCACGTAGTGCTCCACGGCGGTGGTGGGGTCCACCTCGTCCTTGAGGATCTCCACGAACTCGCGGGCGCGGGCGGCGTGCGCGTCGGCGAGCTTCTCCTCGGCGCGGGCGGCGGCCAGCTCCAGCCAGAGCTGCTCCTCGGCGCTGCGCTTGCGGTGGCGCTGGATGAAGCGGAGCGCGCCGAGCGGCGTGGCGTAGCGCCAGTCGAAGCCCCAGCCGCGGGTGGCCTCGCGCGCGAGGTCCTCCTTCAACTCCTGCTCGTCGAGCACGGCCACGGCGCGGGTGCCCACGGCCTCGGCCTCTTCGCCCTCGAGCCGCATGCTCTCGATGTAGCGGTCGATGGCCTCGTCGAAGGGCATGCGCGGCGCCAGGATCCCCACCAGGTCGCTGGCGAGGTGGGCGTGCACCTCCACCATCTCCTCGTGGGCGGCGGCCTCGGCGCGGTCCAGGCTGCGCTCGGTCTCGTCGGGAAGGCGCTGGTACCAGAGCAGGGGCGCGGCCATGGGCGTGGGTTGAACGGGGTGGGTGCGGGCCGCGTTTGGCGGTGCCAGCGGCGGCCGGTTATCTTGGCCCGCGCGCCGGGGAACGGCGCCGCGGGCGGGCGTGAGACCAACATGCAGCCGCCACCCCGCGCTTGACAACCGCCCCGCCACGCCGGCGAGGGCTTTGGACGGATACAGATCCAACGGAAGAGGCGCGACGATGGCTCTCTCTCGGAGCTCCTCGTGGAAGGAGCACCGGCTGGCGACCCGCCTGGAGGTGGACGGCGCCGAATACAGCGTGGACCTGGTGGCGCGGAAGGCCACGGGGGTGGAGGGGTGGAAGGTGACGGTGGTGTTCCTCCCCCGCGCCGGCGGCGCCGACGTGAAGGTGGAGCTCCCCAACGCCGCCTCCACCGCCGAGGTGCGCCGCCTGGTGGGCGAGCTGGAAGGCGCCGACGAACGGCTGCGCGAGATGGCTCGCGGCGCTCTGAGCGGCGGCTGAGGGGGCGGGACGCTGGTCGGGTGCGTGATGGATCATGACGTGTGGAATCGCGGCCATGTCGCACCGGGCGGTGTGTACCGCGGCGCCTCGGGTCGATGCGCGTCGGATGGAGGTGTGTCCCCGGTCCCTCGTGGAAATATGCGAGTGAACTCGCCGCTACAACGGCACGCAGTCCGCCTTCGCGGACTTCAACGGCGGAACTGCCGGGAGCGCGTGCATTGAGCGGGTCGCCGCACGTCCCGTCGCCCGAGGACGACTTCCTCTCGATCGAGTACGAGTTCGAGGGGGAGCGGCTGCGGACGCTTCCGGACCTGCTCGGTCCGGGCGTCCGCGTGCTGTTCGTGGGCTACAACCCCAGCCTGCGCGCGGCGCGCCTGGGGCGCTACTACGCCGGCCGCAACAACCGCTTCTGGGACCTGCTGGCCGCCAGCGGCCTCACGCCGCGCCGCCTCACCTACGAGGAAGGCCACCTCCTCCCCGGCCTGGGGATCGGCATCACCGACCTGGTGAAGCGCCCCACCCGCTCCGCCGCCGACGTGACCGCCGCCGAGTTCCGCGCCGGCGCCCTGCGCGTGCGCCGGCTGGTGGCGGAGGTGCGGCCGAAGGTGGTGGCCTACAACGGCAAGGGCGTGTACCTGCTGGCCGCCGGCGTGAAAAACGCGCCGTGGGGGCTGCAGCCCACCAGCCTGGTGCCTGGCCTGGCGGATTACGTGGTCCCCAGCCCCAGCGGCCTCGCCACCATCCCGTTCGCCGAGAAGGCGCGGTGGTACACGGGGCTGCGGGAGGTGGTGGAGGGGATCCACACGGTGGAGGGGGAAGACGGAGGGGCAGGATAGGGGCGGGAGGCGGGGTGAAGTCCGAGCGCCGGCCGGCCCCCTCCCCCCGGCCCCCTCCCCCGCTTCGCGGGAGAGGGGGGGGAACTGCAACTTCATCATCATGGCGAGGGTGAGATGGAGTTTCCGAACCGCTGGAGAACGTCGCGGCAGATGCGGGAGCGGGCGAGGGTTCTCCGGGGCGAGATGACGCCGGCGGAGACCGCGCTCTGGTCGGCGCTCCGCCGCGACGCGGTGGATGGGCTGAGCTTTCGGCGGCAGCATGCGATCCGGGGGTTCATCCTCGACTTCTTCTGCCCGAGCCGGAAGCTGGCGGTGGAGGTGGACGGCGAGGTCCACGAGGGGCAGCAGGAGCGCGACGCCGAGCGGACGGCGGCACTCGCATTGCTGGGCATTCGCGTGATCCGCTTCCGCAACGACGAGGTGCTCGGGGACCTCACGGCCGTCGTCGAGCGCATCCGCTGGGAGGCAAAGCTGGCCAGTGGAGAAGAGCCAGAGGTATAGAGCTGTTGCAGCTGCAGTGCACCCCCTCTCCCGCGAAGCG
>DASQLJ010000719.1:0-2837 GCA_035630095.1 Longimicrobium sp. | reverse complement strand
CGCGCCTGGTGGTACTCGGCGATGTTCACCCCCGCCTCGCCCAGCAGGGTCCCCACCCGCCCGATGACGCCGGGGACGTCGCGGTTGCGCAGCACCACCATGTTGCCGCGCGGCGCCACGTCCACCCGGAACGCGCCGATGCGCACGATGCGGCCCTGCACCTCGCCGAGCAGCGCGCCGCCCACGCGGATGCTGCGGTCGCCGCCCTCCAGCCGCAGCTCCACCTCCTCGCCCAGCTCGCCGGGGCCGTCCACCTGCGTGAACGCGGTCTCGATCCCCCGCTCCGCCGCCACGTGGTGCACGTTCACGAGATTGACGTTGCGCCGGTCGACGACGTCCCGCATGGCGCCCATCAGCGCGGCCAGGAGGAGCGGGCGCGGCGCCTGGTCGCGCTTGCCGGCGTAGCGCAGCTCCAGGCTGTTCAGCGGCCCGGGGAGCAGCGCGCGGCCCAGGCGGCCCAGCCGGTCGGCCAGGTTCAGCAGCGGCCGCAGGTCGGCCCAGGCGGCGCCGCCCACGCCAGCGGCGTTGATCGCCGCGGCTAGGTCGCCGGTGAGCAGCGCGTCACGCACCGACTCGCACGCCTCGATCGCCACGCTGCGCTGCGCGTCGCTGGTGGACGCGCCCAGGTGCGGGGTGAGGATCACGTTCTCCATCCGCCGCAGCGGGTGGTCGGCGGCCAGCGGCTCGGCCACGTACACGTCCAGCGCCGCGCCGGCGATGCGGCCGGCCTGCAGCGCCTCCATCAGCGCGTCCTCGGCCACGATGCCGCCGCGCGCCAGGTTCAGCACGAACGCGCCGCGCGGCAGCCGCGCCAGCTCCGCCGTGCCGATCATCCCCTTCGTCTCCGCCGTCAGCGGCGTGTGGACCGTGAGCACGTCGGCGCGCTCGAGCAGGTCCTGCAGCCGCTCGGCGCGCGACACCCCCAGCTCCTCGAAGCGCGCGGTGGATACGAAGGGGTCGTACGCGGCGAGCTGCATCCCGAAGGCGCGCGCCCGCCGCGCCACCTCGCTGCCGATGCGGCCCAGCCCCACGATCCCCAGCGTCCGCCCGCGGATCTCCACGCCGCCGAGCTCCGAGCGGTCCCATCGCCCCTCGCTCATCGATCGGTCGGCCCGCGCGATGTGGCGGGCCAGGGAGAGGAGGACGCCGAAGAACAGCTCCGCGACCGAGACGGTGTTGCCGCCCGGCGCGTTGATGATGGCGATGCCGAGCTGCGTGGCGGTGGGGATGTCGATGTTGTCGACCCCCACGCCCGCGCGGCCGACCACCTTCAGCCGGTCGCCGCGGCGCAGCAGCTCGCTGGTCACCTTGGTCGCGCTGCGGCCGATCAGGGCGTCGTAGGTGCCGATCTCCTCCAGCACCTCGGCGAGCGGACGGGTGGGCCGCTCCACCACCTCGATGCGCGGCTGCGCGCGGAGAACGGCGAGCCCCTCGGGATCGATCTCGTCCGTCACCAGCACGCGGAAACGCGGCTCGCTCATCCCAGCACCTCCTCGATCACGGCCAGCAGCGCGTCCAGCTCATGCACGGTGTGGTCTCCCATGTGTCCGATGCGAATGGTGCGTTCCTTCAGCGGCCCGTAGCCCCCGGCGATGGTCCACCCGCGCGCCTTCAGCCGCGCCACGACCTCCGTGGCCGCGACCGGGCCGTCCACGCCGATGCAGGTGACCGTGGGCGAGCGGCGGCCCTCGGGCGCGAAGAGGGAGAGGCCCCACCGCGGCCCGCGCTCCTCCACCCACGCCCAGCAGCGCCGCGCCATCGCCCCATGCCGCTCCGCCCTCGCCTCCACCCCCTCCGCGCCGATGCGGCGGCACTGCTCCGCCAGCGCGTAGATGAGCGACACGGCGGGTGTGTTCGGCGTCTGGTGCTTCTTCCAGTAGCTCTCGAACTCCAGCAGGTCGAAGTACTGCCCGCGGCCGGGGATCGTCGCCGCGCGCGCCATCATCCGCTCGCTCGCGGTGCCGAACGCCAGCCCGGGCGGCAGCGCCATCGCCTTCTGCGAGCCGGTGAGAAGGAAGTCGAGCCCCCACGCCTCCGCCTCCACCAGCGCGCCGGCCACGCTGGTCACGCCGTCGGCCAGCACCAGGATCTCGCCCCCCGTCTCGCGCTCCGCGCGGCGCACGGCGTCGGCGATCTCGGCGAGGGGGTCGAGGACGCCGGTGGCCGTCTCGGAGTGCACCACCGTCACCGCGTCGAAGCCGCCGGCGCGGAGACGGTCGAATACCTGCGCGGGGTCGTGGGACTCGCCGGCCTCGACCTCGTACGTCTCCACTTCGCGCCCGCAGTCGGCCACCAGGTCGCGGTAGCGCTTGCTGAACGCGCCGTTGACCAGGGACAACGCCCTGCGCCGCACGCCGTTGCGCACCGAGCCCTCCATCAGCCCGGTGGCCGAGGAGGAGGAGACGTAGACGGGGCGCGAGGTGCGGAAGACGGCGCGCAGCACCGGGTCGCACTCCGCCAGGATGCGCGACATCTCGCTGCCGCGGTGCCCGATCACGGGCTGCGTCATCGCCTGCAGGACCTCCGGGTGGACCTCGGTGGGCCCGGGGAGGAAGAATCGGCCGAAATCGGGCATATCGATCAAAAGTGCTCGGGTGCTGGATTCCGGGTGCCGCGCCGGTGCTTCCGTGTCGACCGGCCGCCGCGACGGATGCGTGAGTGCGCGAGTGCGTTGCCGGCACGGGACAGTTTCGCACCCGGCGGGGCGTTGCGAAACCGCTCCGACGGTGGATGGGACCCGTTCGGGCGGGGCGGGCACCGCGGGGGCCCTCTCCCTGGTGCCTGACGGCACCTGTCCCTCCCCCAAAACAACCTGGGGGAGGGACGGGGGCTCGCTT
>DASQLJ010000718.1:0-4770 GCA_035630095.1 Longimicrobium sp. | reverse complement strand
GGCCGCGGTGCGCATGGCCTTGGCGGGCTGCACGTGGTCGCGCTGCAGCACGCGGGTGCCGGCCTCCAGCGCCACCACCTCCACCAGGTCGTGGATCAGCGACGCCATCTGCTCGGCCGAGTTGCGGATGGTGCGCACCTGCAGCCGCTCGCGCTCGCCCAGGCGGTCGGGGTCGCCGTACTCGTCCAGGATCACCGAGGCCAGCAGCACCGCGTTCAGCGGGTTGCGCAGGTCGTGGCTCACCACGGCCAGCACCTCCTCGCGGGCGCGGGTGGCGGCGCGCGAGTCGCGGTAGAGGCGGGCGTTGTCCACGCCCATGGCGGTGCGGCGCGCCACCTCGCCGGCCAGCGCCAGGTCGTCGCCGTCGAAGGCGGGCTGGTCGGCGCCGCGCACCAGGATCAGCGCGCCCAGGGTGCGCCCGCGGGCCTGCAGCGGCACCACCACGCCCGAGGCGGCGCCCATCGCGCGCACCTGCTCGCGCTGCGCCGGGTCGGGGAAGGCGGCCGCGATGGTGGGCTCGCTCCCCTCCAGCAGCGAGGGCTCGCCGGTGCGCATGGCCCTGGCCACCGGGTGCGCCCCGGCGGGGTCGAAGGGCTGCGCGTGCAGCAGCGCCTGCAGGTCGGGCGAGCGCGCCGGGTCGCGGTGCGCGGCGGCGCAGGCGGCCTGCGCGCCGGGGGTGCCCACCCGCACCACGCACCACCCGCCCACCGCCTCCGCCGCCACCTCGGCCACGCGCCGCAGCATCTCGTCGCCGTCGAGCGAGGCCGAGAGCGCCTCGCCCACCTGGGCCAGCAGGCGCTCGGCGGCGGCGCGGCGGTGGCGGTCCTCCACGTCGCGGAAGAAGACGGCGATCCCGTCGTGCGTGGGGAAGGCGTTGACCTCCACCCAGCGCCGGGCGAGCGGCGACCACGCCTCGGCGCGCACCGGGCGCCCCTCGGCCAGCGCCAGCGCCGGCGCGTCGGCCACCGCCCAGTCGTCGGGGGTGGGGAAGACCTCCGCCGCGGGGCGCCCCAGCAGCTCGTCGCGCCCGCGCCCCCAGAGCGCCGCGGCGCGCTCGTTCACGTAGGTGAAGCGCCCCTCGGCGTCCAGGCTGAAGAAGGCGTCGCTGGTGGCCTCGAGCACCTGCGACAGGCGCTGCTCGGCGCGCTCGGCGACGCAGCGGGCGGCGTGCTCGGCGGCCAGCAGGCGCTCGGCCTCCTCCGCGCGGCGGCGCTCGGTCACGTCGCGCAGGATCCACCGCAGCGCCTGCCCGCCGGGAAGGAGCCGGGCGGCGGGCTGCACGGTGCAGCTCACGCGCACGGGCTCGCCGCGGCGCGGGGTGAGCGTCACCTCGAAGTCGTTCACCCGGGCGCCCGCCGCCGCGCGGTTCACCTTCTCGCGGAAGGCGCGCAGCTCGCCGCCGGCCACGAACACCGCCAGCGGCTTCCCGGCCAGCCCGCGCTCCACCACCCCCAGCAGCTCCGACGCGGCGCGGTTGCTCTCGCGGATCGTGCCGTCGGGCCCCGTCACCAGGTACGGCTCGGGGGCCAGGTGGAAGAGGTCGGCGTAGCGCTGGCGCTCGGTCTCCAGCATGAGCTGGCTGGCGGCCAGGCTCTCGTTCTGGGCGCGCAGCTCCTCGTCGCTCACCTCCAGCTCTTCCAGCGCGGCCGTCAGCTCCTCCAGCGCGTTGGACAGCGGGTCGCCGGCCGCGGCGTCGCCCGACAGGCGCTCGCGCAGCTCCGCGGCCCGGGCGCGGGCGTCGCTGATCCGGCTCTGGAAGGGCGATTCGAACTGCATTCGGCTCGGTCCAGTCTCTTCGGAGGATCGGGCGGGGCGGTCCCCGTCCGAACGTGCGTCGGCCAGACCCGCGCCGGCCGGGGTCCCGGCGGATGCGGCGCTCACGCCGGCACGGCCAGGCTGTCGTCGACGGCGGTGGTGGCGGCGGTGGCGGGTGCGGGCTCCGCCGGTGGCGCGGGGCGCGGCCGCCCGTCCATCTCGGCCCGGAGCCGGTCCATCCGCGCCCAGAGCCTGTGGCGCTGCGCCTCGATCCGCTCCAGCCGTTCCGCGATCTGCCGGCTCCGCTCCTTCGCGGCTTCACGCAGAGCCCGGAGCTCCGCCACGTCCTTCGTGCGCATCGAGGTCGGCCCCGTCGGGAGGTTCGCGGCGCGCGCCCGTCCAACGCCGTCCCGGGCCCGGTTCGTACGATGACTGCAAGCCTTGATGCGCCAGAGACTTGGAGTGTATGGGCAGGCCGGTCCCCGTGGTATCGGGAGCGTGGGAAGCGGTGTCGGGGAATTCCCCGACACCGCGGGAACGGATGATTACGGGGGATTGGGCCACAGGTGCGCCAACCACAAGCATTTGCGTTCTTATGTGTACGTTCGGTGTCGCTCGGTTGGATCGATGGCGGTGTGAACGTGATGACTTTTGGGGACTGGGGATGTCGATCAACCGGTGATGAACGTGGGACTGGATGGGGCGGAAGCTGGACGCCCCGAGCGCCCGTTCAGCGACCGGCGGTTGCGTGAGGGATTCGCGCCCGCAGGGCCGAGACGCCGGCGCGCCCGCGCCGATCCTCCAGATACGCGGCGGGG
The DNA here is from genome assembly GCA_035630095.1 of Longimicrobium sp. Taxonomy (GTDB): domain Bacteria; phylum Gemmatimonadota; class Gemmatimonadetes; order Longimicrobiales; family Longimicrobiaceae; genus Longimicrobium. Next base: position 2,197 of record DASQLJ010000718.1, on the reverse strand, counting down.
GCCTGGCGCGCCGGCGGCTCGGCGCCGTTGGCAACGGCGGTATCGTTGCCTACGGCGCGCGAAGCCCGGCCCGGAGCGCAGTGGAGGGACACGCCCGCATCCGGCTCTTCCGTTCCGGGCCCCGTCACCGACTTTTCGCGATCCGTATCACGAGCTTCGTGCACGGTGGCGAAACCGGCCTCACGCCCCTGTCCACTCGCCCGAGACCGGGCCCCGCCGCGTGGTTGTTGCCGCGAGCCGCGGATCTCATCCGCCGGATCCCGCGACCGGCTGGACGGGATCACCCTTCCGTGAGCCACCCCTGCTGCACGGCGTAGCGCACCATGTCGCTGCGGCTGCGCAGGCCCAGCTTGTCGCTGATGCGCGCCTTGTAGGTCTCCACCGTCTTGGTGCTGATGCCGAGCTGTCCCGCGATCTCCTTGTTGCTGGCGCCCCAGGCGATGCGGCGCAGCACCTCTTCCTCGCGCTCGCTGAGCGCCTCGGCGGGGGCGGTGCCGGCGCGGGTGCGGGCCACGCCGCTCAGCACGCTCCCCGCCAGCAGCGGGTCCACGTAGGTGCCGCCGGCCGCCACCACCTCGATGGCGCGCACCAGCTCGGCGGGGGCGGCGCGCTTGAGCAGGTAGCCGGTGGCGCCGGCCTGCAGCAGGCGGGTGAGGTGGCTGCGGTCTTCGTGCATGGTCAGCGCCAGCACGCGCACGCCGGGGCAGTCGCGCACCACGCGCTCGGTGGCCTCGGCGCCGTCCAGCAGCGGCATCGACACGTCCACCACCAGCACGTCGGGGAGGAGCTCGCACACCACCCGCACCGTCTCGGCGCCGTCGCGCGCCTCGCCCACCACCCGCATCCCCGGGGTGCCGTCCACCAGCGCGCGCAGCCCCGCGCGCACCACCTCGTGGTCGTCGGCCAGCACGATGCGCAGCGGGGGGCCCCTCATGCCTCGACCCCGGCGCCGGGCCCGGCCACGGCGCGGTCGGGGAGGCGCACGTACAGCGTGGTGCCCGCGCCGGGGGTGCTCTCGATGTCGAGCGTGCCCCCCAGCAGCCGCACCCGCTCCTGCATCCCCAGCAGCCCCAGCCGCCCGCCCTCGCCCCCCTCGGCCGCGGCGCCCGACGCCGCCTCCACGTCGAAGCCGCGGCCGTCGTCCTCCAGGATCACGGCGATGGAGCCGGGGCGCCGCTCCAGCACCAGGCTCACCCCGGTGGCCCGCGCGTGCCGCGCCACGTTGGTGAGCCCCTCCTGCACCGCGCGGAAGAGCGCCGTCTCGATCTCGGGCTGGAAGCGCTCGTCGCCGATCCCCACCGCCTGGAAGTCGGCCTCCAGCCGGTGCCGCTCGGCCCACTCGCCGAGCCGCCCCTCCAGCGCGCGCCGCAGCCCCAGCCGGTCGAGGGCGGGGGGGCGCAGCTCCAGCGCCACCGTGTGCACCTCGCGCGCGATCTGCTCGGCCAGGCGCTCCAGCTCGCCCAGCGCGCCGGGCGCGGGGCCGGGCCCGACCTCCAGCGAGCGCAGCCCCAGCAGCAGCGCCGCCACCAGCTGCCCCATCTGGTCGTGCAGCTCGCGCGACAGGCGCAGCCGCTCCTGCTCCTCGGCGCGGGCGAGCTGCCGCAGGAGCTGGTCGCGCGCGCGCTCCAGCGCCTCGCGTTCGGCGATCTGCGTGGCCAGCACCTCGTTGGCGATGGCGAGCTCGGCGGTGCGCTCGGCCACGCGCTGCTCCAGCCAGGCGTGCGCCCGCTCCAGCGCCGCGTCGGCCTCCTTCTGGGCGGTCACGTCGAGCGACACGCCGGCCATGCGCGCCGGCCGGCCCCCGTCGTCGCGGTACACGCGGCCCACCAGGCGCACCCAGCGCGCGCCGCCGCCGCTCCAGCGCACCCGCACCTCCGTCTCCATCTCCCCCTGCGCCACCGCGTCCATCGCGCGCGCGAGCGCCGCGTCGAACACCGGCCGGTCGTCGGGGAGCAGGCGGGCGCGGAACGCCTGGGGGTTCCACCGCGAGACGGGCGCGGCGTCGCCCATGATCTCGTCGTGGCGCGGGCTGGTGCGCGCCGTGCCGGCGACCAGGTCGGCGTCCCACGCCCCCAGCCGCGCCGCGTCCAGCGCCACCTCCAGGCTCTGCCGCGCGGCCTGCAGGGCGTCGTCGGCCTTCCTGCGCTCGGTCACGTCGTTGAACAGCACCGCCACGCGCCGCTGCGCCGGCTCGCCC
>DASQLJ010000717.1:0-2118 GCA_035630095.1 Longimicrobium sp. | reverse complement strand
AGCCCCAGCACCACGCCGAGCAGCATCCCCTTGCCCAGGGCGCCCCAGTACGCGCGGATCAGCTTCAGCAGCCGCAGGAACTGCTGAAAGGCCTCGCGCAGCGGCGGGATGTCTGCGGGTTCGGTGGGCGGCATTGCCGGTCGGGTCGTTCGGTTGATGCGCGGCGCGGGTGCGGCGTCCGCGGGGAGGGCGAGGCGCGGGGGCGGGGGCCGGCGGCCGCGCCCCCCGTTCGGCTCAGCCGGTAAAAATAACAGCGATGCGCCGCGTCCGCGACCGCCCGGCCGCGGACGATTTCTCGGCGGAATCCGTCACGTGTCCGTGCACGCGTCCACCCGTGCCGTCGCGGCGGCCAAATCGGTGGTGGAGAAGGCGCCCGGGCCACCCCCGCCTCATCCCCCGCTACGCGCGCCGCATCCCGTTCCACCCCTCGGCGACCTTCAACACGGCCCGTTCGGAGCGAAGGGGGCACGCTGGCCGGCCATCCCTCGCGTCGTCGCCCACCTCGCAGCGTCCCCGATCATCCAAACGGCGGTTTCACACTCCGTGTGAAACCCACCCGTTCCTGGGCCGCGAAAGCCCCGGAGCGCCGCGCGGGGGCGGCGTTCCGGGGCTCGCGCGGCGGGACGTCAGCAGCCGGCCGGCGCGCTGGGGCAGGCGTCGATCTCGGAGCAGGGGTACGTCCCGACGATCGTTCCGCTGTTCGCGGCCACGGTGCCCGTGCCTTCCACCGCGTCGGTCGAGAACGTCTCGATGGCGAGCGAGTCCAGGTCCAGCGTGAGCTTCTTCATACTGCCTCCTTCGGGGGATGGGACCACGTCGCGACCTCGGCTGTGATGGCCGCGACCCGCGCTTCCGTCAGGGGGGTGGGGCGTTGCCGCCGCGCCACCCGCCGGTCAGCAGTACTCGGGGTCCTCGCTGGTGCAGCCGGCGCACGTGTAGAAGATGCACGTCTCCAGGTAGCTGGGGGTGCCGCACAGCGGGTTGGCGCTCCCGACGACCACCGGGTCGGTCCGCGCCGCCGCCACGCCGGCCCCGTCGCTGGTGCACGCGCCGATGCAGCTGGGGCCGCAGGTGATCGGGTCGCAGTCGGGCGCGTTGGTGTCGCAGCGGGCGGCCACCAGGCCGTTGCCGCGCACGGTGCCGCGCGCGGACCCCACGGCCGCGGTTTCGAAGCTCTCCACCCTCAGGGCGTCGATCCGGAGCTTCAGCCTGGACGTGGTCATCGGCACTCCTTCCGTGGAGGGCGGAGGGTTCCGCGGCGAGCGCGTCCCCGGCGTCGCCCGGCCAGCGGCTGATTGGGAGGATGCGGATTCGCGCGGCGAGGGTATCAACCAGTTTAGGCCGCAAGGGGTGGATTGGGAAGGGGATCAGGACGCCGACCCGGCCCCGTTCCACGACGAGCCCAGCGTCGCCAGGACGGAGGAGAGTCGGCGCAGCGACGCGCGTCGTGGACGGCTACGCAATCCGCCCAATCGTCGTAAGCACCTGATGTAGCAAGAACATGGAAGACGGCTGCCCGATCCACGTTGGGGGCGGCCGGGAGACGGTGAGACCTTTCTCCACGACGCCGACCGCCGCCACGCCGGGGTTGGCGTGGCGGCGGCGGGATGGACATTTCGTGACGTTCTACGCCGCGCCGGCGGTGACGTCGTGGGCCACGGTGATGAAGCCGGCGCGGTACGCCTGGCGGAGCTGCTCGGTCACGCGGTCGTCCAGCCACTCGCGGCTGGGGCCCTGGCCGTCGGAGCTCACGGCCTCCTCCACGCGGTCCACCACCTCGTCGAGCGTGGCGGGGCTCTCCACCGCCTGCAGCACCAGCGCGGCGAAGGCGCTCAAGCGGCGCACCGACACGCGGCGGCCGGTGGTGGTGAGCAGGTGGAAGGTGTCGGCGGGCTCGGGGGCGGCGCGGCCGTCGCCCTCGCCGGCCAGCCACGTCTCCCAGTCGTGCGCGCCGTGCACCACCCGCGCGCGCGGGCTCAGCGCGATGCGCGCTTCGGGCCAGCGCACCTCCTCGTCGGGGATGCGCGCCAGCCCGGCCAGGAACTCCTGCGTGAAGTCGTCCACCGAGCCCGCCAGCGCGTGGCGCTCGCGGTCGAGGCGGGTGGCGTCGTCCAGCAG
>DASQLJ010000716.1:0-3671 GCA_035630095.1 Longimicrobium sp. | reverse complement strand
TGGCGCGGTCGCCGGTGTGCACCATCGTCCCCTCCAGCTTCACGCTGCCGCCCGCGGGGCAGGTGCGCGTGCGGCTGAACGTGGTCGTCACCGTCGTTACGGCCGACGCGGGGTCCGTCGGAACCCGGTCGAAGCTGGCGTCGGGCACACCGTCCAGCAGGGCGCCGTCCTGGTCGCCCAGGTCCCCCGCCAGCGCGCGTAGCTCGGTGGGGCTCAGCGCCGCCGCGTCGACGGTGCCCGTCGCGCTCCGGTCGCACGCGGAGAGGAGGAGCGCGGCCGCGAATACGGCCGGGATAAGCGTGCGTTGCATGGCGTCCATCCTGTGGAGGGGTGCATCGCGGGGCGCGGCCAGGTGCCATGCCCGAACTCGCCAGAGGGTACAGTGCCATCGCCCACCGCGTTGGGGTCGAATGCACGGACGCTGTCTCCATCCAGTCGAATTATCGTGATAACCCGTTGTCTTCCAACCTGATGTGCAGCACAACATCGCACGTCGACGAAGCATCGGCCAGCCCTCAGTTTCCGCCGCCGTGTCGGTCGGGCGCCGAACGCATCCGTTGAGTGCCGGGGTGCAACGTGTTAGATTCCATGCCATAAACGGCCCCGCACATGCGCGCATCGCGCGGCCGCGGCGGCCGATCCCGGTGAAACGAATCATGGATCAGCTCGAAACCGAGGTCCGCCGCCGGCGGACCTTCGCCATTATCAGCCATCCCGACGCGGGGAAGACCACGCTCACGGAGAAGCTCCTGCTGTACGGCGGGGCGATCCACCTGGCGGGGAGCGTGAAGGCGCGCCGCGCGGCGCGCCACGCGACCAGCGACTGGATGCAGATGGAGCAGGAGCGCGGCATCAGCGTGACCAGCTCGGTGCTGCAGTTCGAGTACGGTGGCTACGCGGTGAACCTGCTCGACACCCCCGGCCACCAGGACTTCTCCGAAGACACCTACCGCACCCTGATGGCGGCCGACAGCGCGGTGATGCTGCTCGACAACCGCAAGGGCGTGGAGGAGCAGACGCGCAAGCTGTTCGAGGTGTGCCGGATGCGCGGCACGCCGGTGGTGACCTTCGTCAACAAGTGCGACCGCCCCGGCGCCGACCCGATCCAGCTCCTGGACGACGTGGAGCGCGAGCTGGGGATGAAGTGCTGCGCCATGACCTGGCCGATCCACGCGGGCGACCGTTTCCTGGGCGTGTACGACCGCACCGACCAGCGCATCCACCTTTTCGAGCGTGGCGAGGACCACGGCCAGCGCCGCGCCGAAGAGCAGTCGATCGCGCTGGAGGACGAGCGCATCCACGACATCGTCCCCGAGAACGCGCTGGAGAAGCTGCTCGACGACCTGTCCCTGCTGGAGATGGCGGGGGCGCAGTTCACCCCCGAGGCGTTCCTGGCGGGGGAGGTGAGCCCGGCCTACTTCGGCAGCGCGCTCACCAACTTCGGGGTGGAGCCGTTCCTGGTGCAGTTCCTGGAGCTGGCGCCGCCGCCCGCCTCGCGCGAATCCAGCGTGGGCACGGTGCAGCCGCTGGACCCGCACTTCACCGGCTTCGTGTTCAAGATCCAGGCGAACATGGACCCCAAGCACCGCGACCGCATCGCCTTCGTGCGGGTGTGCTCGGGGCGCTTCGAGGCGGGGATGCAGGTGAAGCACGTGCGCCTGGGCAAGGAGGTGCGCCTGTCGCAGCCCACCCAGTTCATGGCGCGCGAGCGCACGCAGATCGAAGAGGCGTGGCCCGGCGACGTGATCGGCGTCCACGACCGCGGCACCCTGCGCGTGGGCGACACGCTCTCGGCCAACGGCGACCTGGAGTTCAGCGGCATCCCGCGCTTCAGCCCCGAGCACTTCGCCCGGGTGCACGTGGCCGACCCCATGCGCCGCAAGGCGCTGGACGTGGGCCTGCAGCAGCTCAGCGAAGAGGGCGCCGCGCAGGTGTTCTACGCCGAGTCGATCACCGGCCCCGCGCCGATCGTGGGCGCCGTGGGCAAGCTGCAGTTCGACGTGCTGCTGCACCGCCTGGAGCACGAGTACGGCGTGAAGGCGCGCCTCGAGGGCATGAGCTACCGCCACGCCCGGTGGGTCGAGGGCCCGCTGGCCGAGATCGAGCGCGTGGCCGCCGGCGGCTACGGCCGCGCGCTGGTGTACGACAGCAAGGAGAAGCCGCTGGTGCTGTTCGACAGCGAGTGGACGATGAAGACCACCATCGACCGCGAAAAGGACCTGAGCTTCCACGACGTGGCCCCGTAGCGCGATCGGTCGAGGAAGTGAAAAGGCGGGGTGTTCCGATGTGGAACACCCCGCCTCTTCGTTCAGATCGACAGGAGGATCGGCGTCAGGCAGCGACGCGGAACCGCCCGCGGGCGCCTCCGTCGGCGGGGTTGGCGCGGACGACGATCTCCACGTCCTGCCCCAGCGCGTTGAGGAACGCGATCAGGCGCTCGAGAGAGAACTGCGACAGCTTGCCGCGCACCAGGTCGGAAACGGTGGGCTGCGTGGTGCCGAGGACGCGGGACGCAGCGGCCTGGGTGAGCCCGCGCGCGCGGATCATCTCGCTGATCTGGCGCATCAGCTCGGCGCGGGCCAGCGCCTCGTCGGCGTCGGCGCGGCCGATGTCGGCCCACAGGTTTCCGCTGCCTTCTTCGATGCGGATCTCGTCGCTCATTGCTGCCCCCCGTGTGGATCAGAGCTCACCCCGCTCACGCGCGTCGCGCGCGGCGGCCTCGTAGCGCTGGCGGATCAGGTCGGTCTCGTGCTTCGGCGTGGCGATGCCGTGCTTCGACTTCTTCTTGAACGCGTCGAGGACGTAGACGGCGCGCCCCAGCCTGGCGGTGTAGACGGTGCGGTAGGTGTCGCCGTCGTGGTCGTCGACCAGCTCGATCACGCCGAGCCCCTTGAGCACGCCCTTGCCGAGCGGCTTCGCCCCCGGCACCACGTCGGCGCCCGCCTGCGCCAGGTGCAGCGCGTAGCCGAAGTCGTCCTGCACCGCGTCGGGGAACTCGCGGAAGTCCTTCCTGGCGCTCCCCACCCACCGCAGCGGCCGCTCCACCTGCTTCTTCATCGATTATACCAGTAGTCAGATAATTCGTCAACCCCCTCCCCCGCTCGTCGGTGGATGAAGATAATCTCGGAACCGGTATTGTCCAGAGAGTTTATTTTAACGCCTGTGAAGATCTCCGGAGGCGTGAACCGAGCGCACGAAAAACGAGGCGCTCCGCGGGTTCGGAGCACCTCGTCAAGGTTCGGGAGGCGAACATGTCAGCCTGGTGGCGCGTCCGGGGCGAGGTCGGCGATGATGGCGCGGAGCGCCTCGGCCTCGGCGGCGGCGCCGATCTGCGCGAAGTGCTGCATGGCGTCGGCGAACGACTCGCGCGCCGCGTCGAGGCGGCCGGTGTCGCGGAGCAGGGCGGCGCGGTCGCGCTGCACCTCGGCGCGCAGGAGGGCGTCGGCGTGGGCGCGGGCGATCTCCAGCGCCTCGTCGAAGGCAGCCTCGGCCTCGGGGTCGCGGCCCTGCGCGCGGGCGGCGAGGCCCAGCACGCGGATCGCCTGCGCGGCGCCGGTGGGGTCGGCGTTGCGGCGGAAGCGCTCCAGCGCGCGGCGCGCCATCTCGCCGGCCAGCGCGCCGTCGCCCCAGTGCGCCCGCAGGCTCGCGCGCTCCGACTCGGCGAGCGCCAC
>DASQLJ010000715.1:0-2291 GCA_035630095.1 Longimicrobium sp. | reverse complement strand
GGCGTTCTGCAGCGCGAACATCACCTGGAAGAGCGGCGTGTGGCTCAAGGAGCGCTCCGGCTGCAGCTCGGCCACCAGCCGCTCGAACGGGACCTCCTGGTGCTCGTGCGCGCCGAGCGTGACCTCCCGCGCCCGCCGCAGCACCTCGCGGAAACCCGGGTCGCCCGAGAGGTCGGTCCGCAGCACCAGCGTGTTGACGAAGAAGCCGATCGTCGCCTCGACCTCCTTCCTCGTCCGCCCCGCGCCCAGGCTGCCCACGACGACGTCCTCGCTCCCGCTGTACTTGCTCAGCAGCACCTGGAAGGCGCCCAGCAGCACCATGTTCAGCGTCGCGCCCTCGCTCCGCCCCAATGCCTCCAACCGCTCCAGCAGCTCGAGGGAGAGCTCCGCCCGCTCGTGCGCCCCCCGGAACGTCTGCACGGCCGGGCGGGGATGGTCCGTGGGGAGCTCCAGCAGCGCGGGTGCGTCCGCGAGCCGCTCCCGCCAGTAGCCGAGCTGCCGGTCCAGCGCCGCGCCCTCCAGCTGCTCGCGCTGCCAGGCGGCGTAGTCGGCGTACTGCACCGCCAGCTCCGGCAACGGAGACTCACGCCCCCCGCGGTACGCCTCGTACAGCACCGAGAGCTCGCGCGAGAGCACCCCCATGCTCCACTCGTCGCTGACGATGTGGTGCATCGAGAGCAGCAGCACGTGGTCGTCCTCGCCCAGCCGCAGCAGCGACGCCCGGAAGAGCGGCCCCGCGGCGAGGTCGAACGGCCGTGCCGCCTCTTCGCTGGCGCGGCGCCGCATCTCGGCCTCCCGCTCCGCCTCGGCCAGCCGGGACAGGTCGTCTGCCGCGAGCGTGAAGCCGGCGAAGGGCACCACCACCTGCACCGGAGCGCCGTCCACCTCCCGGAAAACGGTCCGCAGCGACTCGTGGCGCCGGACGATCTCACCCAGCGCGCGCTCCAGCGCCCCGGTGTCCGGCGTTCCCCGCAGCCGGAGCGGCCAGGGCATGTTGTACGTGGTGCTCCCCGGCTCCAGGCGGTCCAGGAACCAGAGCCGCTCCTGCGCGAAGGAGAGCGGAGCGACGTCGCGATGGCCGCGGGGTACGATGCCGAACGAGCGGACCCGGCCCTTGAGCCTCGCCTGGACGAGCGCGCGCGCGGCGGGAGAGAGCTCCGGGCGCGGAGACTCGACCATCTTATCCGAGGACATCTCAGGTTCCTGCAATGGGGTTGGACTCGACCAGCCGGGCGGCCTCGTCTTCGGACATGTCGGCGACGTCTTCGTCGATCCTGCGCTCGATCTCTCCCGCCATGGCCTCCAGCGTCGGCATCGAGAACACGATGCGGATCGGGATCCGCAGGTCGAGCGTGTCCCGGACGCGGGCCAGCAGGCGCATGATCAGCAGCGAGTGGCCGCCCAGCTCGAAGAAGCTGTCGTGCACGCCCACCCGCTCCACGCGCAGCACCTCGGCCCAGATCTCCGCCAGCACCTCTTCCACCGGCGTCCGCGGCGCCACGTACCGGTCCGCCCCGGCCGTGTGCTCCGGCGCCGGCAGCGCCTTCCGGTCCAGCTTCCCGTTGGGCGTCAGCGGCAGCGCGTCCAGCGGGACGAACGCGGACGGGACCATGTACTCCGGCAGGCTCCCCCGCAGGTGCTCCCGCAGCTCGTCCGCCTCCGCTCCGCCCACGACGTACGCCACCAGCCGCCGGTCGCCCGGCACGTCCTCGCGCGCCACGACCACGCAGTCGGCGACGCTCTCGTGGCCCCGCAGCACGGCCTCGATCTCCCCCGGCTCGATCCGGAAGCCGCGGATCTTGACCTGCGCGTCCACGCGGCCCAGGAACTCCAGCGTCCCGTCCGCCCGCCAGCGCGCCCGGTCCCCCGTCCGGTACAGCCGCGCTCCGCCTTCGGTCGAGAACGGATCGGGAACGAAGCGCTCCGCCGTCTGGGCGGCACGCCCCAGGTAGCCGCGCGCCACCCCCGCCCCGCCGATCAGGAGCTCGCCCGGGACGCCCGCCGGCTGCGGGCTCCCGAGCGCGTCGCAGACGTACAGGCGCACGTTCCCCAGGGGACGGCCGATCGGGTGCCCCTCCACCATCCCGTCCGGCGGGACGGGGTGCGTGGAGGCCAGGATGGTCCCCTCGGTGGGACCGTACAGGACGTGCGTCTCCGCCCCGGGGAGTGCCTCACGCATCTCCGCCAACAGGTCGGCCGCCACCTGGTCGCCGCCGACGAAGGCGCGCCGCAGCCGGGCGAGCCGGGGCGTCTCGCGCTCCACGTGGACCAGCTGCCGCATCAGCGCGGGG
>DASQLJ010000714.1:0-2807 GCA_035630095.1 Longimicrobium sp. | reverse complement strand
TGGCCCGCAGGTCCACGCTTCCCTCGTCGTCGCTGGCGACGCGGACAAGGTGGTCGGTCCCCAGGCCCAGGAGGCCGATCCCCTTCTCGAACGAATAGTGCATCTGGGCCGATCCGATCACCGCGGCCCCGCGCCAGCCGTGGTGGGCCAGCGCCGCCGGGAGCCCGGTCGACTCCACCCCGCCGGAGGCGCCGTCGGGCCCCAGCCGCCGGTTGCGGGCGCACGCCAGCGCGGTCACGTTCGCCAGCGTCCCGCCCGAGGTGATGATCCCCAGCGTGCTCCCGGAGTCCTGCGCGTGCCGGTCGTAGAAGGCTTCGGGAAGGCCGTAGATCAGCCGGTGCACCCGCGCCAGCGCCTGCCGCTCGTAGAAGGTGAGCGCCTTCGACGTCTCGGTCTTCACCACGTTCTGGTTCATCGCCGTCATCAGCCGCGTCATGGGGCGCACGAAGAACGGCAGCGCCGAGGTCATGTGGCCGATGAAGCGCGGCGATGCCACGCGCATGGTGTGCGGGACCACCTGCGCGCCCAGGTAGTCCAGGTAGTCGCCCGCGTCGCGGGGGAGCTGGGGGAGGCGCGTGTCGCCGAAGCCGCCGGCCAGCCCCTCCAGCCCGCCGCGCGAGCTGATCGACTCGTCGCGCAGGATCTCGCGCACCATCGTCGCCACGCGGCCGTCCATCTCCTCCTCGTCGGTCGGCGCGCCGGGCGAGAACAGGGCGCGGATGCGCTCCGCCACCTCGTCGTGCCGGCCCTCCTCGCGCTTTCCCGGCAGGATCCCGCGCCAGAGGCGCACCGGCCGCGCCTCGTGCGTGTCGCTCAGCTCCTCCACGTGGACTCTCCGGCAAGGGTGTGCGCGTGCGGTACCGGCGACCGGCGTCCGCCCTGCTGCGTCCGGCGCGGGCCGGGGTGGTGCGACGCGGAGCGGGCGCGGACGCCCGCCCCGCGGGCGCGCCTAGTTCCTGTGCGCCCCGGGGCCGTGCGCCTCGGGGTGGTGCGCCGGGTCGAGGCCCTCCTCGAAGTCGCCCTGCCCGGGGCCGACGCCGGTGCGGCCCACGTGCGTGGGGATCTCGATCACGATCTCGCCCACGTTGTTGGCGTAGCTGAGCTCCGCGAACATGTGGCAGAAGCCCGCGGCGTCCTTGACCGGGCACACCTCGCCCGGCTTTTCGACGAAGGGCGGGTTGGCGACCACGCGGATCACGTATCTCCCCGGCGGCACGGGCTCGTTCACGTCGTCCAGGAGGAAGAGCTGGCCGGGCAGGCTCTTCTCGTAGATGTCGCCCCAGTTGGCCGAGATCCCCTGGTTGCCGGGGGAGCGCAGGTTGCCGCAGAGGACGTAGAAGGAAGGCTTGGGTTCGCCCGAGTTCCCCTGGTCGGGGGTCGTGTCGAGCATGCAGAAGCCCCGCTTGCGCGCCTGCACCGGGGGACCGTAGACGCCATTCGCGCCCACCGGGAGGAGCTCGTAGGTGGCGTAGTTGCGGAAGTGGAAGTGGGCGTGGCAGCTCGCGAACTCGAACAGCCCGTCCTGGTCGGCGAAGTTGCCGTCGCCGTTGGGGTCCATGTGCTTGCGCGGATCGCCCACGAACAGGTCGGCGGTGCCGCGGTTGTTGATGAGCACCGAGAAGCGCAGCGCCCGGTGCGTGCCGGTGGGGATGTTGCCCTCCTCCACGCTGCACTCGCCGGCCGTGAACTCCTCCTGGCGCACCACCCACGAGCTCTTCATGGTGGCCTCATCCACGACCAGGTCGGGAAGGCCGTCCAGGTCCTGGGTGTGGCCCTTCCCTGGCGGGTCGAACCAGGGGTTGGTGAAGGCGCGGGGCCTGTCGGGCGCGTTGATGGTCCGGGGGCCGTCGCACGACGCCATCAGCGCGGCGGCCGCAACCACGAACGTCCCTAGCGAGAGCATTCTCTTCGTCCGCATCATGCCTCTGGGTAGTGTGTCCGGAGCCGCGCGGGCCCCTGGGAAGCGCCCGCGGCCTTCGCGGGCGGGTTCGGTCCATCGCTTTCCGGCTGGCGCCGGGACGGCCGGGGCAAAAAGGTGTGCGCAGCCCCGGAGAAGGCCGTACGGGTCCGAGACGGCGTCTTCTCCGAGGCTACTGGCCCACCTCGATCGTCTGTTCGCGGGGGCTCGGCGGACGAGTGCCGGTTCACGCCCCCGTGCGCCGCCCGGATCGAACACCGCCCTCGTGGCTCGAAGCCCCGCAGTGCGTCTCGCCCGACGGCTCCACGCTCGCCAACCCGTTCCGGGGGGCCAGGACGAGAGCGACCGCGTGATCCGCGGCCCTCCACGCGCACGCCGAGACGTGTTTAGTGATTCTTCAGACCGAATAAATTTCGGAGACGGGCGTCAGCGCTTCGCTCTCCCCACAGCTTCGTGGTGGCACCCGCTTCCGCGTCGGTAGCCACATTACCCGCCCAAGCCTGAAACCATTACTTCTATTAAACGACATTTTAGCAATCAGATACGAACTCGACTGTCAGGCGAAAAAATTGGCATCGCTTACGGCTACGGTTTATGCATTGCTTTTTAATTCCTGCATTTACAGCCTGGAACGACGATACGTGTGCTGGAGAGTATCTGCAAGCATCTCATGTCAGGCGTGGTCAAAAACGATACGAAAGTGCCATATACTGTTAAACGATCAAGCTCTTTAAAAGACATTGAGATTTCGGGCGAACACGTTTTTGCGGCCTGATCGGCGGCCGAGGGTTACCGGATACCCGTGAGATTTTATTCTATAGTACCGTTTGTTTCGGCTATACATTGGCCTAATTGTATGACCTGTTACAGGCGCAGTGAGTGACGAACG
>DASQLJ010000713.1:0-3272 GCA_035630095.1 Longimicrobium sp. | reverse complement strand
GACACTGCATCGGCGTGCGGCGCCGGCACGCGGGCCCACGCGATCACGGCGATCAGCGCCGCGGGCACGGCGGCGGCGCGGAGAACGGACGAAGTCTGCATCTGTCCCGGGTGAAACGGTGGTGCGGGCACGGTCTCCGGCAGCGGACACGGATGCGCCGGCGGACCGCGAGCGTGGATGGTCGACGGATGCTACCCCGCGCACGGCGGCTGTGCTCCGCCGGAGTCCGCCGTTCTCGACAATCCTCCGCGCGGCGCATACACTTGCAGCGCGGCGGCTCTCCACCCGAGGCCGCCGCGCCTCTGCCTTCCCGCATCCCCGCCATGAACCGCCCGCCGCCCGCCGATCCGCATCCCCGCCGCCGCTACAAGTACTTCGACCTGATCATGGCGGGGTTCGTGGCGGTGCTGCTGTGCTCCAACCTGATCGGCCCGGCCAAGCCGGCGCAGCTCGGGCCGATGACCTTCGGCGCGGGGATCCTCTTCTTCCCCATCAGCTACCTGTTCGGCGACGTGCTGACGGAGGTGTACGGCTACGCGCGTGCGCGGCGCGTGGTGTGGGCGGGCTTCGCGGCGCTGGGCTTCGCCGCGGTGATGAGCTGGGTGGTGCTGGCGCTGCCGCCTGCGCCTCGGGTGGCACGGGCAGGCCGCGCTGCAGGGCGTGTTCGGCTCCACGCCGCGCATCATCCTGGCGTCGCTGGCGGCGTTCTGGGCGGGGGAGCTGGCCAACTCGTACACGCTGGCGAAGATGAAGCTGCGCACCGCGGGTCGCCTGCTCTGGCTGCGCACCATCGGCTCCACGGTGGTGGGGGAGATGGTGGACTCGGCGATCTTCTACCCCGTGGCCTTCCTGGGCGCGTGGGAGACGAAGACGGTAATCGCGGTGATGTTCACCAACTACGCGCTGAAGGTGATGTGGGAAGTTCTCGCCACGCCGCTCACCTACCGCCTCGTCGCCTTCCTCAAGCGCGTGGAGCACGAGGACTACTACGACCGCGACACCAACTTCACCCCGTTCACGCTCGCGGTGGACTGACCTTCACCGCTTCCGACGTTCGTGAACGAAAGCTCCGCGGTGAGAACCAGACACCGCAGTGAACGCTGCTACGTCTCGGCGAAGCAGCTTGAAAGCCCGCGCCGCGCCTTCATCTTCGCTTAATTCGCCTGGGCCTGGATCACGGGCACAAGTGTGCGCCGGGTGTGTATGTCACCCCCGGACCCGGCGAATCGCCGGACGTTGAAGGCCGCCGGAGGGAAGTGCAGACGGGTTGCTGGGTCGACCGGATGCGTTGGGCGAGATGCCACTGGCCTGGAACGTGCGCGCGGCCCGGCATCCGCAGACCGGGGAGGAATGCCCGCAGCCGCCCGAACGCATGAGAAACGCTGGCGCAGCCAGATGTTTCTTCTTGCGTCGGGGTACACCGCGAATTACGTTGGACCTGTCCCCAGCGAAATCGTCGTCTACTCGGCTCAGGGCGCAGCGCGCCTCCTCCCTGGCATTTTCTCCCAGCTACATCGGAACCTACCAGCGGGCGTACGCACGGCCTCTCGGCCGTGGGGCGTCCTAGCGAATATCGAGGCCAGTCGTGGACATTACTGCCATTAAGTCGAAGAGCATCGCCGAGCTGCACGAGATGGCGGAAGGGCTCAACATCTCCAATTACTCGGGGCTCCGGAAGCAGGACCTGATCTACCGCATCGAGCAGAACCTGCTGGACAGCGAGGTGGTGCTGCGCGGCGAGGGTGTGCTCGAGGTGCTTCCCGAAGGCTACGGCTTCCTGCGCTCGCAGGACTGGAACTACCTGTACGGCCCCGACGACATCTACGTCTCCCCCAGCCAGATCAAGCGCTTCGACCTGCGCACGGGCGACACCGTGCTGGGGCAGGTGCGCCCGCCCAAGGAAGGCGAGCGCTACCTGGCGCTGCTGAAGGTGGAACGGGTGAACGGCGACGAGCCGGAGAAGGCCAAGCACCGCATCGCCTTCGACAACCTGCGCCCGCGCTACCCCGACCAGCGCGTGCACCTGGAATCGAAGTCGGCCGACATCTCGATGCGGGTGATGGACCTGGTCGCGCCGCTCGGCAAGGGCCAGCGCGGGCTGATCGTGGCGCCGCCCAAGGCGGGCAAGACGATCCTGATGCAGAAGATCGCCAACGCGATCACCGAGAACCACCCCGAGGTGCACCTGATCGTGCTGCTGATCGACGAGCGGCCCGAGGAGGTCACCGACATGCAGGAGAACGTGCGCGCCGAGGTGATCTCGTCCACCTTCGACGAGCCGGCCGACCGGCACACGCAGGTCGCC
This sequence comes from Longimicrobium sp., assembly GCA_035630095.1. GTDB lineage: Bacteria > Gemmatimonadota > Gemmatimonadetes > Longimicrobiales > Longimicrobiaceae > Longimicrobium. The sequence continues at coordinate 967 of DASQLJ010000713.1, read as the reverse complement.
GAGATGGTGCTGGAGAAGGCCAAGCGCCTGGTGGAGCACGGCCGCGACGTGGTGATCCTGCTGGACAGCATCACCCGCCTGGCGCGCGCCTACAACGTGGTGGTGCCGCACTCCGGCAAGATCCTGTCGGGCGGCGTGGACGCCAACGCGCTGCACAAGCCCAAGCGCTTCTTCGGCGCCGCGCGCAACATCGAGGAGGGCGGCTCGCTCACCATCGTGGCCACCGCGCTGGTGGAGACGGGGAGCCGGATGGACGAGGTGATCTTCGAGGAGTTCAAGGGCACCGGCAACATGGAGCTCGCGCTGGACCGGCACATCGCCGACCGGCGCATCTTCCCGGCGATCGACATCAACCGCTCGGGGACGCGCCGCGAGGACCTGCTGCTGACCGACACGGAGCTCAGCCGTGTCTACCTGCTGCGCAACTTCCTCTCGGACATGCCGCCGGCGGAGGCCATCGACTTCCTCCTCAGCCGCATGAAGAAGACGAAGGCCAACAAGGACTTCCTGGACTCGATGGCCAAGGGCTGAGGCCCTTCCCGACCAGGATCGCGAAAGGGCCGGCTTCCCGCGAGGAAGCCGGCCCTTTTCGTCGTGCGATCGTCCCCGCCGTCCGCCTCAGGCCACGGGGGCCGGGGCGTAGGTGGGGTGCGTGACCAGCTCGCCGTCGGCCACCACCTGGCGGTCCCAGGGATAGACGATCAGCTGGTCGGTCTCCAGCGCGAAGTAGTTGGGCCGGTAGCCGCCGGGGCGCACGAAGCTGGTGGCGGTGCGCACGTCCGCCGGCCCCACCTCGCGCACGGCGGCGAGCGCCAGCCGCATCGTGTCGCCGCTGGTGGTGATCTCGTCCACGATCAGCACGCGGCGGCCGCGGGCCTCCACGGGGGTGGGCGAGAGGACGCGCGGGGCGGCGCGCATGGTGTCGCCGTCGCGCCGCGAGATCTTCATCGACTGGAACTCGGCGTGC
>DASQLJ010000712.1:0-18638 GCA_035630095.1 Longimicrobium sp. | reverse complement strand
TATGCATATAAACGGTTGACTATTCATGTTTGTGGATATAGATTCGTCTCAATGAATGGATACTCTCGCGCCCGTGTCGGCGTGCTGGGCGCTTCCGGATACGCGGGGCGGGAGGCGATCCGCCTGCTGGCGAAGCACGGGCGGGCCGAGATCGCCCTCGCCAGCTCGGAGAGCGAAGCGGGGGCGAAGCTGTCGCGGATGGTGCGCGGCGCCCCCGACATCGTCCTCACCCGCATCGCCGACGCGGAGCTGGCCGGCTGCGACGCGGTGCTGAGCTGCCTGCCGCACGGCGAGTCGTCGAAGTGGGTGGAGAAGGCGCTGGACGCCGGCACGCGCGTCGTCGACCTGTCCAACGACCTGCGGGTGATCGACGAGAGCACGCCGGCGTGGGGGCAGGGCGCCGTCTACGGCCTCCCCGAGCTGCACCGCGGCCGCATCGCCGGCGCGCGGCTGGTCGCCAACCCCGGGTGCTACCCCACGGCGGCGATCCTCGCCCTGGCGCCGCTGGTGCGCCGCGGGCTGGTGGCCGGGCCGGTGATCATCGACGCGGCGAGCGGGGTGAGCGGGGCCGGGCGGTCGCCGAAGCGCGAGCTGCTGATGGCCGAGGTGGCGGAAGACTTCAGCGCCTACAAGGTGGGCAACGTGCACCGCCACCTGGCCGAGATGCGCGACCAGACGGGCGCGCTGAACGGCGGCGCCGGGCCCGAGCTGGTCTTCACCCCGCACCTGCTCCCGGTGAAGCGCGGGATCCTGGAGACGATCTACGTGCCGCTGACCGAGGCGCTGGACGAGCCGCACCGCCCCTGGCTGGATGATTATGCGGGCGAGCCGTTCGTGGAGGTGATGACCGACCGCCTCCCCACCCTGGCCGACGTGACGGGGACCAACCTGGTCGCCATCGGCGTGCAGCCGGTGGCCGACACGAGCCGGCCGATGCTGATCGTGGTCGCGGCGATCGACAACCTGGTGAAGGGCGCCGCCGGCCAGGCCGTGCAGAACCTGAACCTGATGTTCGGGTGGGACGAGACCGAGGGGCTGCGGTGACGCGGGACGTGGCGGTGGTGAAGGTGGGCGGCAACGAGGTGGACGATCCCTGCTGGGTGATGCGCCTCTCGGCCGCGGTGGCGGCGCGCGGCGGGCACGTGGTGATCGTGCACGGCGGCGGCAAGGAGGTCACCGCGCTGCAGCGCGCCCTGGGCGCCGAGCCCGAGTGGCGCGACGGCCTCCGCGTCACCACCCCCGAGGCGATGCGCGCCGTGTCGATGGTGCTGAGCGGGGTGGTGAACAAGCGGCTGGTGTCCGGCCTGGTCTCGGCGGGCGTCGAGGCGGTGGGGATCAGCGGCGAGGACGGCGGGCTGCTGCGCGCGACGGTGTCGCGCGGCGGCGCGATGGGACGGACGGGGGAGATCGAGCACGTGCGCGTGGAGCTGCTGCGCGCGTGGCTGGGGCAGGGGCTCACGCCGGTGGTGTCACCCGTGTCGCGCGGGCCCGACGGCGGCGCGCTGAACGTGAACGCCGACGACGCCGCGGCGGCGGTGGCGGGCGCGCTGGGCGCCGGGGAGCTCCTCTTCGTCTCCAACGTGCCCGGCGTGATGGCGGCCAACGCCACGCTCTCCGAAGTCGCCGCGGCGGAGGTGGAGCGGCTGATCGCGGACGGGACGGCGCAGGGGGGGATGGCGCCCAAGCTCCGCGCGGCGGCGCGGGCGGCGGAGGCGGTGGCCCGGGTGCGCATCGGCGGCCTGGAGATGCTCAGGGACAGCGGGGCCGGCACGCGCGTGGGCGCGGCCGGCCCGGAACGGGAGGCGGAACGATGACGGTTGCCACGCTGGAAGCCACGGGTGCCCTGCTGGAGATCTACAAGCGCACCGGTCCCGTGTTCGTCGCGGGCGAGGGATCGCGCCTGATCGCCGAGGACGGCACGCGCTACCTCGACTTCACCAGCGGGATCGCGGTGAACGCGCTCGGCTACGGCTCGCCCGTGATCGCCGACGCCATCCGCGCCGCGCTGGAGACGGGGCTCGTCCACACCTCCAACCTGTTCAACACCCGCCCGGCCGCCGAGCTGGCCGAGTGGCTGGTGGAGCGCTCCTTCGCCGACCGCGTCTTCTTCTGCAACAGCGGCGCGGAGGCCAACGAGGGGGCGATGAAGTTCGCGCGCCGCTGGGCGGGCGAGCGCGGCGCCGGCGAGCACAAGACCGAGATCGTGGCCTTCCGCGGCGGCTTCCACGGGCGGACCATGGGCGCGCTGGCGGCGACGGATCGCCCGGCCTACCAGGCGCCCTTCAAGCCGCTGATGCCCGGCGTGCGCTTCGGCACCATCGGCGACACCGCCGAGGCCGACCGGCTGATCCAGCCCGAGCGCACCGCGGCGGTGATCGTGGAGCCGCTGCAGGCCGAGGGCGGCGTGCTGGCCGTGCCGCCCGCCTTCCTGAAGGCGCTGCGCTACCTGTGCGACGAGGCCGGGGCGCTGCTGATCTTCGACGAGGTGCAGGTGGGGCTGGGGCGCACGGGGACGCTCTTCGCGCACGAGCAGGCCGGCGTCACCCCCGACCTGATGACGCTCGCCAAGCCGCTGGCCGGCGGGCTCCCCATGGGGGCGGTGCTGATGACCGAGCGGGTGGCCGAGTCGATCCACCCCGGCGACCACGCCACCACCTTCGGCGGCGGGCCGCTGGTGGCATCGGCGGCGCTGGCCACGGTGCGCACGATCGGCGAGCCGGCGTTCCTCGCCGAGGTCGCGCGCAAGGGCCGGCTGCTGGCGGAGCTCTTCCAGCGGCTGGTGCTGAACCACCCGGAGGCGGTGAAGGACGTGCGCGGGGCGGGGCTGATCTGGGGGATCGAGATCGACGGATCCGCGGGCGAGGTGGTCGCGCGGGCGCAGGAGGCGGGGCTGCTGCTGTGCGGCGCCGGGCCGAACGTGGTGCGCATCGTTCCGCCGCTGGTGATCGGCGACGACGAGCTCGCCGAGGGCGTGCACATCCTGGACGAGGTCCTCTGATGCTCCTGGACACCTACACGGGCGTCTCGTCGTCCGCCGGGCTCCTCGACCCCGTCGAGTCGAAGCCCGCCGCCCTCTCGGGGGTGCTCACGGTGCGCGCCGCGCGCGTCGCCGACATGCTGCAGGTGGAGCCGCTCATCAACGGCTTCGCGAAGAAGGAGCTGATGCTCGCCAAGACGGTGGAGCAGTTCAGCCGCAACTTCCGCGAGTTCGTGGTGGCCGAGCGCGACGGCCGCATCATCGGCTGCGCCGCGCTGCGGGTCTACACGCCGCAGCTCGCGGAGCTGGGGTCGCTGGCCGTGAGCGAGGCCGCGCACGGGCTGGGCGTGGGCCGCAAGCTCGTCACCGCCATCGAGCACGAGGCGCTGCGCCACGGGATCGGGACGGTGTTCGCGCTTACCCTGCAGGACGTCTTCTTCCAGAAGCTGGGCTACCGCACGGTGGCGAAGGAGATGTTCCCGCTGAAGGTGTGGGCGGACTGCCGGCAGTGCCCCAAGCTGCACGCGTGCGACGAGATCGCGGTGGTGAAGGAGCTCTAGGGCCCGGTGCCAGGTGCCCGGTGCCCGGTAAGTCCACGTGGTTCCCGGGCACCGGGCACTGGGAACTGGGGAATTTCAGCCGGTCGAATGATCGATATCCAGATACAACCAGGGAGCGAGACGGAGATGAACAACAACACCATCGTCCTTGCCTACTCGGGCGGGCTCGACACCTCGATCATCGTGCCCTGGCTGAAGGAGAACTACGGCGCCGAAGTGGTCTGCGTCGCCGCCGACGTGGGGCAGGGCGACGAGCTGAGCGGGCTGGAGGCGAAGGCGCTGGCCAGCGGCGCCAAGGCCTGCTACGTGGAGGACCTGCGCGAGACCTTCCTCACCGAGTTCGTGTGGCCCACCCTGCGCGCGGGGGCGACGTACGGGCGCAAGTACCTGCTGGGCACCAGCATGGCGCGCCCGATCATCGCCCGGCGGCAGGTGGAGGTGGCGCAGCTCATCGGCGCGACGACGCTCGCGCACGGCTGCACCGGCAAGGGGAACGACCAGGTGCGCTTCGAGCTCACCTACGCCTCGCTCGCGCCCGAGATGAAGGTGATCGCCCCGTGGCGCGAATGGAACATCCGCTCGCGCGAGGACGCGCTCGACTACGCGGCCGCGCACGACGTGCCCGTGGCCGCCACCAAGGAGAAGATCTACTCGCGCGACGCCAACATCTGGCACGTGTCGCACGAGGGCGGGCCGCTGGAGGACCCGAACTACGAGCCCACGGAGGACCTGTTCCTCCTCACCAAGAGCCCGTGGGACGCGCCGGCCCGGCCCGAGTACGTCACCATCACCTTCGAGCAGGGCACGCCCGTGGCGGTGGACGGCGAGTCGCTCGACCCCGTGGCGCTGCTGACGCGGCTGAACGAGATCGGCGGGCTGCACGGCGTCGGCCGGGTGGACCTGGTCGAGGACCGGATGGTGGGGATGAAGTCGCGCGGGATCTACGAGACCCCCGGCGGCTCCCTCCTCTACCAGGCGCACAGCGAGCTCGAGCAGCTCGTGCTGGACCGCCGCACGCTGGCGCTCAAGGACGCCATCGCCCCGCGCTACGCCGACTTGGTGTACGAGGGCCGCTGGTGGACCACCGAGCGCGCCGCGATGGACGCGCTGGTGGACGTCACGCAGCAGCGGGTGACCGGCGACGTGCGCCTCAAGCTGTACCGCGGCGCGTCGACGGTGGCCGGGCGCAAGAGCCCGTTCTCGCTCTACGACGAGCGTTTCGTCACCTTCGGCGAGGACGACGTCTACGACCAGGCCGACGCGGCGGGCTACATCCGCCTCTTCGCCCTGCCGATGCGGGTGGCCGCGCTCAAGGACCAGGAGCGCACCCCGGCGCTGGTCACCGACCTCGCGGCGGACTGAACCGATCCGACGTGCCTGGTCCCCAGTCGCCGGTGGACGGCAAGACCGTCTCGTGCACCGCGACTCAGCCGCAAGGCGGATCCGTGTAGCACGGCTGACACCCGGTCATCACACAGGTTCCGTCGTGGCTGTAGGGACAGTCGATGAAGGTGCACTTCGCGGAGTAGCCGGCGACCGTGCCGCGCATGGCGTCGATCCCGTCGCTGGTGGCGAAGCTGTCGACCTTCAGGCCGTCGAGCTGGAGCTTCTTCATGGGGCTCCTCGCGGTTGGAGGGTGACGAAGGGAGGCGCATCGAGGGCTCGATGACGGCATCGGGGCGGCGTTCGGGATCACGCTGGACGGCTCCCCGCTCCTCCACGGCCGGCTTATGCCACCGTCGAGCCGGTGCCCGTCGCGGGGCAGAGGGTGACGTTGCTCTGGCAGTCGTACTCGCTGGGGCAGCCGTAGCAGCTCCCCAGCAGGCTGTACGGGACGGTCGGGTTGGCCACGGCGAGCGACGCCACGCCCGCGTGCGTCGTGGCGAAGCTGTCGACCTGCAGGTCGTCGAGGCGAAGCATGGCTGTCTCCCGGAAGAGTTGGGTGCCGCGGCGCGGGGCGGGCGAGTGCGCGTGGGGTGTGCAGCAATCGTAACAATCTGTCGGGAAACGCACAACGCGCGGCGCCGCGTCCGCGTGGGGCGTGAGGATGGACGACTCGTACCGGGGAGTGAGGGAACGATGACCGACACCGCGCTTCAACTGGGCTCCGAGGCCGGCCCCACCCTGCGGCTGTGGGGTGGGCGCTTCGCCGCCGAGCCGTCCACCGAGATGGACCGGCTCAACCGCTCGCTCCCGGTGGACCACCGGCTGTGGCGCGAAGACATCGCCGGGAGCCAGGCGTGGGCCAGCGCCATCGCCGCCGCCGGGGTGCTGAGCCACGCCGAGTGGCTGGCGCTGCAGGCCGGCCTCGACCGCGTGGCCGGACGCCTCCAGGCGTGGGGCGACGACGAGTGGAAGCACGCCCCCGACGAGGACATCCACTCCCTGGTCGAGCGCCTGCTGTACGAGGAGGCGGGCGACGTCGCGGGGAAGCTGCACACCGGGCGCTCGCGCAACGACCAGGTGGCGACGGATTCGCGGCTCTGGGCGTTCGGCGCCGTCTCGCGGCTCGACACGCTGCTGCGCGACCTGCAGCGCGCCCTGCTCGAGCAGGCCGAGGCGCACCGGCTCACGGTGATGCCCAGCTACACCCATCTCCAGCGCGCCCAGCCGGTGTCGGCGGCGCACTGGCTGCTGTCGCACGCGTGGCCGCTGGCGCGCGACCGCGAGCGGCTGGCGCAGGCGCGCGAGCGCGTCGCGGTGCTGCCGCTGGGCTCGGGCGCCATCGCCGGCTGCCCCTTCCCGGTCGACCGCGTGCTGCTCAAGGAGACGCTGGGCTTCCACGCCGTCTCGGCCAACTCGATGGACGCCGTGGCCGACCGCGACTGGGTGGCCGAGCTCCTGTTCGTGGCCGCGATGGTGGGCGTGCACCTGTCGCGGCTGGCGGAGGACCTGGTGCTCTTCTCGTCGGCCGAGTGGGCGTTCGTGAAGATGTCGGACCGCTACAGCACCGGCAGCTCGCTGATGCCGCAGAAGCGCAACCCCGACGCGATGGAGCTGGCGCGCGGCAAGGCCGGCCGGCTGATCGGCGGGCTCACGGGCGTGCTGGCCACGCTCAAGGGCCTCCCGTCCGGCTACAACAAGGACCTGCAGGAAGACAAGCAGGCGCTCTTCGACGCGCTCGACACGCTGGAGAGCCTCCTCCCCGCCGTGGCCGGGAGCGTGCGGACGATGGAGATCGACACCGCCCGCTGCCGCGCCGCCGTCGATTCGGCGATGCTGGCGACGGACCTGGCCGACTTCCTGGTGAAGCGCGGCGTTCCGTTCCGCGAGGCGCACGGCATCGTCGGCCGCCTCGTTCGCGCGGCGGAGGAGCTGGGGTGCGGGCTCGACGCGCTGGACGCGCGCTACTTCACGCAGCTTTCGCCCGCGTTCGCCGGCGCCGACTTCCAGGCGCTGTTCTCGGCCGAGCAGGCGCTGCAGGCCCGCGCCGGCGTCGGCGGCACCGCCCCCGACGCCGTGGCCGAGCAGATCATCTCGCTGCGGGCCCTGCTGTAGGCTGATCGATCGAAATCGACAGGAATGAACAGCGAGCGGGCGGGGAAAGATCCCCGCCCGCTCGCTTTCCATTCTCCCCATCGGCGGATCGTGGAAGGCGTCGGAGCGATGCGGATCGCGTGGCACGGCGGTAGCTTCCACCCAGCCACTGCTCACCCGTTGTCCGCCGATGCAGCCGAAGTAGCCGATGCCGAAGATCGTCGCCCGTCTCGATCCGTCGCTCTCCGCGCGCGTGGTCCGCTCGCGCCCGCTGCTCTACGGCGACGGCGCGGACCCGGCGCAGGACCGGCCGGCGCACGTGCGCTCGGCGTCGGGGCTGGTGCGCGCCGCGGGGCGCCTGGCCGTGATCCAGGACGACGCCAACTTCGTCGCGCTGGTGGATCCCGCGACGGGGGTTTCGCGCGCCCTCCCGCTCCCCGCCGGTGAAGGCGGCCTGCGCCAGTTCGACGACCTCCGCGGCAACAAGCGCTTCAAGCTCGACGTCGAGTGCTGCGTGATCGTGGAGGATTGGCAGAAGGGCGCCACGCTGGCCGCGTTCGGCTCCGGCTCCACCGCGCTGCGCGAGCGGATCGTCATCGTGCGCGGGGTGGACGCGGACGCGCCGGAGGTGCGCGTGGTGGACGCGTCCGCGCTCTACGCCGCGCTGCGGGTGGAGGTGGGGTTCGCCGGGAGCGAGTTGAACGTGGAGGGCGTTGCGGTGACCGGGAGCGTGCTGCGCCTGTTCAACCGCGGCAACGGCGCGCCGCGCGACGGGCGCGTCCCCGTGAACGCGACCTGTGATGTGGCCGTCGACGCCTTCCTGGCCTTCGTCGCCGCTCCCTCCGCAGCGCCGTCCCCCGTCCCCCGGGATATCGTGCAGTACGACCTCGGCGCGGTCGGCGGGCAGGCGTTCTCGTTCACCGACGCGGCGGAACGGCGCGGCGCCATCCTCTACGCCGCCGCCGCCGAGGCCTCGCCCGACGCCACCCGCGACGGGCCGGTCGCCGGCTGCGCCATCGGCGTCATCCGCGGCGGCGACGCCCGCTACGCGGTGGTGGAGGACGCCGCGGGCCGGCGGTACACCGGCAAGATCGAAGGCATCCTCCCGCACCCCGACGACCCCGCGCGCCTCTGGGCCGTGGTCGACCGCGACGACCCGGGCGCCGCGTCGGAGCTGCTGGAGGTGGAGTTGAGCGGCGAGGAGTGGGTGAGCGGCGGGTGTTGACAAGGCTCCGGGCTCTTTGTACATTATGAGCCAAGTGGACTGGGAATACCTGGTCGGCGCTGGCCTCGGCGAAAGCCGGGGCCTTTTGCTGTTATGGAAAGACCTCCAGCCCCCATCCCTCGATCCGGCCCGCCGGGCTCCGCCTGAACTTGGGGAGGATCAGGTCGTAGGCGCGGTTGGGCTGCTTCGGGTCGAGCGTCTTCCGGCCGATGGGACGCGCGACCAGGTCGGCGATCTGGAGCCCCGCCGAGTTGCACTTCTTGTCCGCCATCACGATCTCGAACGGAAGCCGCTCGCCCGTGTAGTTCGCTCCCTCGCAAACCCGCCGGAACACCTGCTCGATGTCGGCATCCTCCTTCCCGCCACGCTTCTCGAAGGTGAAGTGGGTGGTCCCGCCTGCGCAGCCCAGCCCCTTCAGGTGCATGAACACGCGCTCGAGCCCGAACCCCACGGAGATGTCGTAGGGGTTGTTGGGCTGGGCGTACCGCTTCCGGTGCCGGTGCTTGTCGATCACGCTGGCCACCAGCGTGAAGGGGCTGTCGGTGATCAGCCGGTTCAGGTCGGCGTAGAACGGATCGCGCCGAGCCGTGTCGAAGAGGAACCGGAACGGCCCCTTCGTCTTGCGGATCTCGTGCTCGTGGAGGATGACCTGCTCGTGGCCGAAGTGCTTGAACTTGAAGCGCACGACGCCGGGGGCGGCGCGGCCGGCGTACGCCTCCTTCTCGAAGAGGCAGAGCGCCAGCACGAAAACGGGGTACGCCGGGTCGATGGAGTGCATGCCGTGGTCGCCGCTCTCGTCCACGAACACCACGTAGTCGCTGAAGCTCGGCACCGGAGGGGACGGCTGTGGGTTTAGTGTCGGATTTTCGGAGGAAGTGAACGTAAGGTACGGATCGGATCGACGAAAGTGTACGGGGCGCCGCACAGTCCGTGCGGCGCCCCGTTCATCCGTTTCATCCATCCACCGGCAAGATCCCCGGCGGTCGCTACCAGGTCGGCGAGGTGGCGATCAGCGCGTCGATGGCGTCGCTGGGGAGGGGGTGCGAGAAGAGGTAGCCCTGCCCGAACTCGCATTTCAGCAGGCGCAGCTCGCTGAGGACCTCGGCGCTCTCGATCCCCTCGGTGACCACGGCCACGCCCAGCGCGTGCGCCAGCGCCACGATGGTGCGCACCAGGTGCAGGTTGGTGGAATCGGGGCTCACGAAGGAGCGGTCGATCTTCAGCGCGTCGAGCGGGAGGCGGTGCAGGTAGCCGAGCGACGAGTAGCCGGTGCCGAAGTCGTCGATGTGCAGCTGCACGCCCAGCGCCTTGAGCCGGCCGAGCGTGGCGCCCACGGCGTCGGTGTTCTGCATCAGCACGCTCTCGGTGATCTCCAGCTTGAGCGTGTGGGGAGGCACGCCGGCCTCGCGCAGCGCCTGCTCCACGCGCTCCACCAGGTCGGGCTGCAGGAACTGCCGCGCGCAGAGGTTGACGGCCAGGGTGGGCGGCTCGCCGGCGGGGGCGGCGTCCTGCCAGCGGCGAAGCTGCCGGCACGCCTCCTCCAGCACCCACATCCCGATCGGCAGGATCAGCCCCGTCTCCTCCGCCAGCGGGATGAAGTCGTCGGGGAGGACCAGGCCGCGCTGCGGGTGCTGCCAGCGCGCCAGCGCCTCGAAGCCCGCGATGCGGCCGGTGGCGAGCGAGACGATCGGCTGGTAGTGCACGCGCAGCTCGCCGCGGTCCAGCGCGCGGCGCAGCTCGGTCTCCAGGCGCAGGCGCGCGGCGACCTGGCCGTGCATGTCGCGGTCGAACACCTCGTACTGCCCCTGCCGCGCGTCGCGGCTGCGGTACATGGCGATCGCCGCGTCGCGCAGCGCGTCCTCGGCGTGCTCGTAGCCGGTGTAGCTCAGCGCGATCCCCACGCCGGCGCCGGTAAACACCTCGGTCCCCTTCAGCTCGAACGGCCGCCCCAGCGCCTCCTGCACGCACGCCGCCACGCGGGTGGTCTCCGCGAAGCCGTCGATGTCGTCCAGGAGCACCGCGAACTCGTCGCGCGCCACGTGCGACACCAGCGTGTCGCCGCCCACGCAGCCGCGCAGGCGCGTGGCCACGGCGTCGAGCAGCTCGTCGGCGGCGGCGCGGCCCAGCGAGTCGCTCACCAGCTGCAGGCGGTCGATCCCCACGGCGATCACGGCGAAGTTCCCCTCGCCGCGCAGCTCGCGGTCCACCGCGAGCTCCAGCCGGTGCGTGAACAGGCCGCGGTTGGGGAGCCCGGTGACCGGGTCGTAGAAGGCGTTGCGCACCAGCTGGTGCTCGAGCTCGCGCCGGGTGGTCACGTCTTCGCAGCAGGTGACCAGGCCGATGGCGTGCCCGCGCGAGTCCTTCACCACGTCGGAGCGCAGCAGCACGGGGAAGGTGGTGCCGTCGCTGCGCAGGTTCACCGTCTCGCGGCTCCAGCTCGTCACCTCTTCCATCGCCTCTGCCGGGAGCGGGCGCGCGGCCTCGGGCGGGGCGAAGATGCGCGCGTGCCGGCCGCGCAGCTCGTCCACCGAGTAGCCGTGCATCCGCGCCTCGGCCGGGTTCGTGTAGAGGATGCGCCCGTCCACGTCGGTGATCGTCACGCCGATCTGCATCGTCTCCACCGCTTTCTCGAGCATCTTGAGCGACAGGCGGCCCCGCGCGCCGCCGATGCTGCCCACGAACGCTGCCTCCCCGGCCATCGGCCGGTCCAGCGCGAGCCCCGCGAACCCCGCCAGGTCGCCCAGCGCGTCCACGTGCGCCTGGGTCCACTCGCGCGGGCGGCTGTCCACGGCGCACAGCGTTCCCAGCACCGAGCCGTCGGCCGCGCGGATCGGCACGCCCAGGTACGCCGCCTCGCCCAGCCACAGCGCGGGGTTCTCGCGCACCACCGGGTGGGTGCGCGCGTCGTCGATCCGCAGCGGCTCGCCGGTTTGCGCGGTGATGCGGCAGAACGACGCCGACAGCGGCGTGTTCCGGCGCGCGTGCCAGGGGTCGTGGGCAGGGGGGCGGGAGGAGAAGGTGCGGCCGCCGGCGAGCGAGACCATCGCCAGCGGCGCCTCCAGGATGCGCTCGGCGAACTCGCCGAGCCGCCCGAGCGCGGGGTGCGATGCGGCTGCCGTGGCCGGCAGGCGCAGGGCGGAGACGGCCGGTATGCGCGAGGTGGGCATGCGCGTCTCGTTGGAGGAGTCGAGCTTGTGGGGGGAATCGATACTTTGCGAACCCCATGCCCCGTCGACAGGGGCGTGCGGCAGGACGGCCGGCGTGGAGATGTGTCGTCTTGCGGAATGGTTGACGGAGGAAGGTACGCTTTCGTCACACGCCAGGGTAGCGTTTGTTGAACGTTGCGCCCATTTGGTCACTTTGTGCGGCGTAGTCGGGTCGGCCGGTGGAGGTGCCGCGTCGAGCACGTGGGGACGCAAGTGTTTTCATCGTATACACTTGGGTATTGCCGTCTCCTCTCGGACGCGTCGGTAGCAAGAAAGCGCTGCCCGTTTAAACTGTTACTCATTGGATGCCCTCTCTACGTTCCCGCTCGTTTCCAGGGAGTGGTTTCGAGGGATCGCGCGGCGGCAGTTCCGGGCTTCCCCCGCATCCATCTCGGCAGCTGGCAGGCGGAAACATGTGTAGGCGAGATGCCCGGATGCAGGTCTTTTGCAACTGCCTGGCAGACCGGACCTCTGGGGCGAGGCTGAAATCATCCACAAATGAACAACGCGACGGGCCAGCTCCCGCCGCGTCGGCTCGTTTCATGGCGCACGCGGCGCGTCGAGGCGATCCGCGGCGCCCGGATCAGCCGTAGGGCGGGTGTGAGCGGCCGGTGCGGGTGTCGCGGCGGCGTTCGCGCACGCGGTCGCGGAGCGCGAGGACCTCGTCGTGGAAGCGCGTGACCGCCTGCGCGAACAGGTCGGCGCGCCCCATGCTCGCCGGGTCGCCGCGGACCAGGTCGCGCATGGCGCGGCGCAGCGCGTGGTCGGTGGCGTAGCCGGCGCCCCGGGCCACGTTCACCACGCTGCGGCCCTCTTCCTTCAGCATCATGGCCGCGAGCAGCACGCGGGTCCACGCCAGCAGGCGGCGCGGTGGGGGGAGGCCCTCGCGGCGGCACCAGGCGGTCACCGTGCGCGGGTCCACCTGGAAGATGGCGGCGAGCTCGGGCGCGGCACCGCCTTCCACCGCCACCTCGCAGGCTGCGCGCACCACGCTGCGCGCGTTCTCGCTGGCGAAGCCGGTGAGCAGCGGCTCCACCTCGCGCTTCAGCGGGCGCGCGCGCACGCCGCGCAGGCACTCGCGCACGGCGTGCGGCGAGCGCTGCACGTTCAGGTTCAGCACGTCGCTCACCTTCCACTCCAGGAGCGTGGCCACGTCGCCCGCGAGCTCGTCGCGCAGCGGCATGGCGGCGACCACGGGCACGCTGGGGCGCCGCAGGATCAGCCGCTCCAGCTCGGGCGCGGGCCCCTGCGCGGTGCGCCGGCCCAGGTACGGGTCGGCGATCACGGCCGACGCGGGGGTCGCCTGGTCCATGGCGGCGGCGAGCTCGCCCCACCCCTCCACCGAGCGCACGCGGTACTCGGGGGGCAGCACGGGGAGCCGCCGCAGCGCCGGCGTGTCGGTGACGATCAGCGTGCGCGGGGGACGCAGGGCGTGACGGGCACTCATTTCATGCGGTCGACGTGTTGCCACGTCCACTTTGACCGTTAAATTCCATCATCAGTTCGTTCCGTTCCCCTTCTGAAGGATGAAATCGCATGAGACGCTCGCTCGCGCTGCTGATCCCGGCCCTCGCCCTGGCCGCCGCCTGCACCCAGTCACCCACGGACGCGACGAAACACCCCGTCGTGCGGTTCGAGGGGGGCAACTACTTCGGTTCCGGGAACGTGGTGGGAGGCGGCGGGAACACCATGGGCTCCGGCAACGCCGTCGGCGGCGGCGGTACCAGCACGACCACGACGGTTACCGACAGCGCTGCGACCGCTCCGGCCGAAGATGGCCGCGGCGGGAACACGATGGGGTCGGGTAACTAGGGTGCCTGCATTCCGTCGGTTCGAGTAGAGTCGTCGGAACGGTTATGCTTGTATGGCACGAGGGAATGCAGCGCCTTGAGCATTGTCGCCACGAGCGGGTTCGAGGCGTCATCCTCATGGGTGTCGCGCGCGTTGCGGATTTCTGCACCCTCGTGCCGGTGAACTGCATCCAAAGCTGATTCGGCACGAAGGATCATGTCACCTTCCTTGCGCCTCTTGGCAACCGACAGCCCTGTTAGAAGCGCGTTGCGAGCGTCGTCCCACCTCTTGAGGCTTGCGGCGCCCAATCCGAGGTCAACCATGCAAGGGGCATAGACTGTCGCGCCGCGCAAATCGCCTTCGAGTTCCCAGGCTGAAGTCCAGGAGGCATCGAAAGAAGAAACATTACCGCACGCTCCCGCTGCCCGTGCGGTTGCGGCGAAAACCTGCATCTTAGCGCGCGGTTCACTGAAGGCGCCCTGCAACCGGTTCAACAGCGGCAGAACGCGGCGAAAGTGCCCCATCGTGATCCAGAAAGCGGCAAAATCGAACGCCAGCGTGGGCAACCGGTGATGCTTGAGGGCTACGTAATGGCTAAGGGCTTCCGCTCCGAGTTTCTCCGCCCGTGTGCGGTCACCACGCATCAAGACTACAACGAAAAGGTCATGAAGCGTCTCCGCTTCCAGTCCCGCGAGTTTGTAGCGACGCGACACGCGTAGTGCTCGTGAGAGACGAACATCTGCACGAGCGTAATTGCCGCTGGCGTAGCTGAGGTTTCCAAGTCCGGCGAGTGTGCTTGCCTGCGCCTCCCAGTCGTCGGTCCAGATCGCCACGCGGTGGGCGCGGCGGAACCAGGCCTCCGCCTCGTGCAGGCGGCTCTGCACGCGCAGCAGCCGCGCGACGAGCCAGGCGTAGCGCGCGTGCCGCGGCCAGGCGAGGGCGGCTGCCTGCGCGAACTGCAGCGACGTCGCGGGCGCCGCGCGCGCGGACGCCCAGTCGGAGATGCAGACGCACGCCCACGCCACCTCGCGCGGGCAGGCGGTCTCCGGGTTGGCCATGTAGCCGGCCAGCAGCCCCGCGGGCGACGCGAAGGCGTCGGGCCCGCGCAAGAGCAGCGCGTACTCGGTGCGCTCGAGCGCGGCGCGGTCCAGGGCGGGGGAGTGCTCTGGGTGCGCGCTCCACGCGAGCACGGCCCGGAGGATCTCCAGCAGCGTGGCCGAGTTGCAGTCGCCCAGCTCGCCCACCATCTCCGCGCCGGGAACGTCGGGCCCGGGCAGCAGCAGCGGATGCATCAGCTCCAGCGGGGCGTACGGAAGTTCGGAAGGGCTGTGCCGGCGACCCGACATTTTCGCCTCCTCATCTCACGGGGGAGGGCGCGCCGCACCACTTCGCGCGCCCGGTTCGACGTCTCATAGTCTAAATCGGACAAAAGGGACTAACCAGCCACGGAAATGGGCTTCCCCCACCCGCCGCACACCTGCACCCCACCCGACATCCACCCGTCTGGCCACGAACGCTAACACGCGCGTCGATGCAGGTCATCCCACCAAAATGCCCGCCCGTTTCGCGCGAGCCGCGGCCGCAATTGGCAGCAGATGGCCCCTGCGGTCCGCACACGCGGGAACGCTTTTCCGCATGGTCATCGAACCGGGAAGCGTCCGGAGCCCCGAAAAACAACCCTCGCCCACGAAGCGGGGGAGGGCGCGCGCTCCCAGGCGCGGGGAGGGGACCGCCGCGGCGCCCGCGAGACGATCCCAGGCGTCAGCGTCGATCGAAGCGCCTCGCCGCGGACGACGGTCCCTCCCCTCCCGAGTGAGCTTCGAAGGCTTGTCGAAGGCCCGCCGAAAGCGGCCGACAAGCCCTTGCGATCCATCGGCTTACCCCGCGCCTGGCGTGCACCTGCGGGCGGTCGGTTGACGAATCCGGCGCGCGGTGCCATACTCCGTTGCGGCGTCACCCGTTCGGACGCTCGTTCCCGTTCCCGCCGGCTCCATCGCCCGGCGGGAATTGCTTTGCCCGACGTCCCCTTCTCCCTTCGCGCGCCCACCCGCTCGCCTCACCGCCGATGATCGCCGGGATCGTGCTGGCCGCCGGGCGCTCGCGCCGGATGGGGAGCCCCAAGGCGCTGCTGCGCCTGGGCCCGGCCACCTTCCTGGAGCGCGCCGTGAGCGCGCTGGGCGCGGGCGGCTGCGGGGCGGTGGTGGTGGTCACCGGCCCCGCCACCGACGAGACGGCGCGCGAGATCGCCGCGGCCGCGGCGCAGCTCGGGGCGGAGGTGGCGGTGAACCCGGACATCGGCTCGGAGCAGATCGACTCGCTCCGGGCCGGACTGCGTGCCCTGGGCGGCGACGCCGAAGCCGCCGTCGTCCTCCCCGTGGACGTCCCCGGCGTGGCCGCGGAGCTGGTGCGGGCGGTGATCGACCGCTTCCGCGCCACGGAGGCGCCCGTCGTCCAGCCGTTCGATGGAACCCGCCACGGCCACCCGGTGCTCTTCGCCCGCGCCGCCTGGCCCGCGCTGCTGGAGGGCGAGCTCCCGGAAGGCGCCCGCACCGTGATCCGCGCGCACGAGGCCGAGCGCGCCGAGGTCCCCGTCCCGCGCCTGGACGCCGACGTGGACACGCCCGACGACTACCGGCGCCTGCTGGAAGGCACGGGGTGACGGGAGACGGCCCGCTCGGCGCCGCCGAGGCCGTGCGCCTGGCGCGCGAGGCGCTCGAAGGCGCCGAGCCGATGGCGAGCGTCACCGTCGTCGAATGGCGCCCCGCGGCAGACGCGGCGGCGCTCCCCGCCGCCGGCGCGCGGATGGCCGTGTGGGCCGGCCGCACGCGCGGAACGCTCGGAGACGCGCGGCTCGACGCGCGCGCCGCCGAGCTTGCGCGGGAAGCGCTGGCCGGGCCGGGGCGCGTCGCGTCGCACGAGGTGGAGACGGACGAGGGCGTGGCCGTGGTCTACGTGGAGCCGCACCGCCCGCCGCCCGAGCTGGTGATCGTGGGCGCGGGGCACATCGCCCGGCCGCTGTGCGCGGCGGGGGCGATGCTGGGCTTCCGCGTGATCGTGCTGGACGACCGCCCCGAGTTCGCCACCCGCGAGCGCTTCCCCGAGGCCGCCGAGGTGCGCCGGGCCGACTTCTCCGACCCGTTCCGCGGCGTCGCCATCGGCCCGCGGACGTACCTGGTGCTGGTGACGCGCGGCCACAAGTACGACTTCGAGGCGCTGATCGACGTGCTGCGCCGCCCGGTGCAGCCGGCGTACGTGGGGATGGTGGGAAGCCGCCGGCGCACGCGCGCCGCGCTGGAGCAGGTGGCGCGCGAGGGGATCGACCCGGAGCGCATCGAGGCGGTGCGCGCGCCGATCGGGCTGGACGTGCACGCCGAGACCCCGGGCGAGATCGCGGTGTCCATCGCGGCCGAGCTGGTGCTGGCCCGCCGCGGCGGCACCGGCCGCCCCCTGCGCGAGACCGAGCGCGTGTACGAGCGCTGGGTGCGGCGGCCGGGAGCAGAGTAGCGCAACCGCGCGGGCGCGACGCGCGTAGTGCCGGCCGAAGCGGGCCGGGCGGCCCGCGCCGGCGAACGCGAGACCACGGGACCGATCGTGTACCGCACCTGCATCTTCTGCTCGGGCGACCTGGGGACCAACGACGCGCTGGAGGCGTTCCCCGTCTCCCGCAGCATCGCCTTCGACGGGTGGAAGGGGCGCCTGTGGGCGATCTGCCCGCGGTGCGCCCGCTGGAACCTGGCGCCGCTGGAAGAGCGCTGGGAGGCGGTGGAGGCGGCCGAGAAGCTCTTCGCCGACGCGCGCCTGCGCGTGCAGAGCGAGAACGTGGGGCTGGCCAAGCTGCGCGACGGCACCCGCCTGATCCGCGTGGGGAAGGCGCTGCAGGGCGAGCTGGCGGCCTGGCGCTACGGCGACCAGCTGGTGAAGCGCCGCACGCGCTACATGGTGACCGCCGGCGCGGTGGTGGCCGTGGGGCTCGCCGCGCTGGGCGGGGTGATGGCGCTCACCGCCAGCGCGGGCGCCTACTCGATGGTGAACGCCGGGATCCAGCTCTACAGGGCCCGCCGCGAACGCCGGGTGATCTTCCGGCTCCCCGCCGACCGCTCGCCCACCGGCGACGAGGTGGTGCTGCGCCGCTGGCACGCGGCGGCCTCGGTGCTGCGCCCCGGGCCGGAGGGGATCGCGCTGGTGGTGCCCGACGCCACGCGCAAGGACCCCAAGACCGACGGCTGGGGGAAGCCGAAGTTCGTGGCCGAGCCGCTGGTGCTGGCCGACCCCGACGCCCGCGCCTTCCTGAACCGCGCGATGGTGTACCTGAACGAGAAGGGCGCCACCCGCCGCACCCTGGACGGCGCCATCGGGATGCTGGGCGACGCGGGATCGGCCGAGGCGTACTTGCGCCGCGCCGCCGAGGAAAGCCACACGCTGGGCAAGCGCCGGGACATGCCCGGCCGCGCGCTGGTCCCCGCCGGCGCGCTGGCGCTGGAGATGGCGCTGCACGAGGAGAGCGAGCGCCGCGCGCTGGAGGGCGAGCTCACCCTGCTGGAGGCCGCCTGGCGCGACGCCGAGGAGATCGCGGGCATCGCGGACAGCCTGGTGCTCTCGCCGGAGCCGTCCACGCCGGAGCGGGGGTGACGGGATGATGTACCGCCACTGCATCTACTGCTCGGCCGACCTGGGGGCGAACGAGTCGATCGAGAGCTTCCCGGTGGGACGGCGGGTGGCGTTCGACGCGGAGAAGGGCCGCCTCTGGGCCGTGTGCCTCAAGTGCGCGCGGTGGAACCTGGCGCCGATCGAGGAGCGCTGGGAGGCGGTGGAAGACGCCGAGAAGCGCTTCGCCGGCTCGCGGCTGCGGGTGCACAGCGAGAACATCGGCCTGGCGAAGCTGGGGGACGGGACGCGGCTGATCCGCATCGGGCGGGCGCTGCCGCGCGAGCTGGCGGCGTGGCGCTACGGCGCCGAGCTGCGCCGGCGCCACCGCTGGTTCTGGCCCGCCGTGGCGGCGAGCGCGGGCGCGGCGGTGCTGCACGTGCTGCCGCTGGGCCCCGCGGCGCTGTTCGCGCCGGGGATCTTCTTCGCCAGCGCGCAGTGGGCGATGGGGCGCCGCGCCGTGATCCGCATCCCCGCCGCGCAGTCGCCCACGGGCGCCGAGCTGGACGTCCGCGGGACGCACGTCGCCGGCGCGGTGGTGAGGGCGGGGTCGACCCCCGGATCGATGCAGGTGCAGCTCCCGATGGAGGGGTTCTGGAGCCGGATCGGCCGGAACCTGCGCGCCCCCTCCGCGCCGGTGGTCACGCTGGAAGGCGACCTGGCGCGCCGCACGGTGGAGCGCGTGATGCCGCTGGTGAACGGGCTGGGCGGGAGCCGCAAGGACGTGGACACCGCCGTCGCCACGCTCGCCGAGAGCG
>DASQLJ010000711.1:0-7284 GCA_035630095.1 Longimicrobium sp. | reverse complement strand
TGCCGGCGGATCCCGAGACGCGCGTGCAGACGTGGTCCGCAGCGGCCTGATGATCGTGCATAACGACTGCACGAAATCCGCCTGAACGAACTGCACGCCGTCGCCGCACGCGGTATCTGGCGCCTGCTCGCCGCGGGGGAGGGAAGATCGACGGCAGACGGCACGACCGCCAGTGCGGGCGGACGGGCGCCGGAAGGAGGGAGGACCGGGACGGACACCCGCATCGCGGGGGGGGCCTGCTGCTGCGGTCGCGAGAAATCGAGGGTCCGGCAGCTATTCAAGTGGGGCGTTGATTCCGAACAACAGGCACAGGCGTTCCTCCAGCGCGTCGAGGGTCGCGGAGTCGATCACGAACCCCGTTTCGTCCACGATGTCGTCGCGGTGCCACACGGACTGGATCACCGGTGCGGGAAGGAGCGCGGTGGACGTGGGCTCGGAGAAGATCTCGAACCAGGGCTGCCGGGGGACTCGCACCACCGATTCATCCTCCCGAACCCCGTCTCCCCGGATGATGGGCACGATGACCTGGTACCGGTTCTCCAGCGAGTAGCGATCCTCGGTGAGCAGAACCGCATGTCGTGTCCGGAGCACCGTTTCGAAGCTTCGATGAAGACGCACGATGCGGCCCCTCCGCGAATGTGGCGGCGTTCCCGCGCCGATCCCCAGTGCGCGATGAAGCGCCCGCCGAAGGTCGTGGAGCGCGGTGCCGAGGCTGCCGGTGTGCGGGGGAAGAAGTGCGTACCGCGTGGCCAGGAGCACGCCGGGGTAGAAGAACGTCCTCTCTCTCAAGCCGTTTGCATTCACACCGGAGAGGCGGGGCATTACCTGGAGGTGCGAGGCGGACGCGGCGAGCTCGGTCTCGCGGGTGCTTCCGTAGATCAGCGTCCCATACGTGTCGGGAGCGCACGCCGTTCCGAGCACGTAGGGACGGGGCTTGTCGCGGTTGAGCCACGTCGCACCGGCTGGCATCACGAACACGTGACCGGGTCGGAACGCCTCGGGCTTCGTGCGGCTGCCGTGAAGAGGACGATCGTTCATTTATTTTCGCGTCTTAAGGCGCGAGAGGGATGGTAGGAACGCAACGAACCGCCGGGCTGGACCCCCTTGGTCCAGCCCGTGTGTTGTCCCGGAACCGCTGGCAGCTAGTCGATCGGTGTGATCAACCGGTCCAGCCATTCCTTCGAAACCTGCCGCGACCGCTTCGCCATCGCGCGGAACGCTTCCAACTCCTCCAGATCCTCGGGCGAGAGCGCCTCGTCAGGGACGCCGCCGCGCTCCTGGTTCACCTGCTGGGGATGCTCTCGGCTGGCCGGTGCGGTCATCAGGGTGCTCCGTTGAAGTCGAACAAAAGGTACATACGGTGCACGGCAAAGACAAGAGCCACGGCGCCAAAAGCGCGGAAGCGGCCAGCGTGGGAACGCCGCCGCTGCCGCTACGGCCGCACCGGCAGCCCCGTGCTGCGGCCGGGCTCGCCCATCCACACGTCGATCCGCCAGCGGCCGAAGACGGCGGCGACGCGTGTCACCACCGCGGGGAAGGGTTGAGGAGCTAGTCTGTCAGCTCGAAATGGGCGCACAACTCCGATTCGATACGCTGAAGTGACGATTGATCAATTACATGCGACGTCTCGCCGGCGATGTCGGCGGTGTACCAGGCGGACTGGACCAGGTGTGCGGGAAACACTGCGCTGTGTGTTGGCTTCGCAAACACACTCAACCACGATTGATTCTCAACCAGCAAGCCGCCACTCGTCGAGCGGAGCGCATCACCTCGCAGAATCGGGATCAGCAACTGATATCGATCTTCGCATGAATACACGTGTTCGGTGATGAGCACCGCGAACGCAGTCCGAAAGTCGGCCGCGATCGCTTCGCTCAAGCGCACGATCCGTCCGCGGCGGGATCCACGCGGCGCACCAGGGTCCAGACACGTGCCGGTCCCAATACCGAATGCGCGCCGCAACCCCCTCCGCAACTCGAGCAGCCGCTTCCCCAGAAAACCCGCGGGTGCAGGAAGTTCGGAATAGTTGATTGGGTAGAGCAGCCCCGGATAGAAGAAGGTTCTGGTTCTCAGGCCGTTCGCATTCACGCCGGATGACACCGGCGGCACCTCGACATGTGAGGCCGAGAACGCTGCCTCCGTGGTTTGCGTGCTCCCGTAGACCATGGTACCCAAACGCGACGGAGAGCACTCCGTCGTGAGAGCGAATGGCCGGGACTTATTGTGGTTGAGCCAGGTGGCCCCTGCCGAGAGTACGAAGACGTGCCCCGCCCGGACCGAGTCGACATCCGGTGGAAGTATGGCGGCCATTTGTATCGCGTTAGGGCGCGAAAGGACCTTGTGCGATGCGATGCCACGCGCATCTCACGCGAATATCCCTACCGTCTCGCCACACCGTCACCTCATTCGCAGCGGCAACGTCGTCCTACTCGATGCGGCCGAAAAGGCGGTCAATTTCTTTTGCGGTGGTCCGGCGAGAGAGTTTGGCGATCTCCCGAAGGAACTCGCGCTCCTCTCCGTCTGTGTCGATCGGCTCCCCATTCAAGCGGGAGGGGGAGGGGAGAATCGAATCGACTTTTGCTGGTGTGCTCATATTTGTGTTCGTTGGAGACGAACGAAACGTACACCCAATCATCCTGTCTTTCAAGAGCCACGGCGCCAAAAGCGCGAAAGCGGCCAGCGTGGGGACGTCCACCCTCTACGGCTGCACCCGCAGCCCGGTGCCGACGATCGAATCCGTGCGGGCGAACTCGGCGAGGGGGCCGCGGCGGCCGGTGCGGGGGGTGAACAGGCAGCGGTAGCGGCTGCTGCGGCCTGGCTCGCCCATCCACACCTCGATCCGCCAGCGGCCGAAGACGGCGGCGACGCGCGTCACCACGGGCGGCTGCAGGCGCCGCAGGTCGGCGGTGTCGCGGACGATCCACTCGCGCGGGGGGTGAGGGCCGAGGTAGAGGTCGTTCTCCTCGCGCGGCTGGTCGCCCGCGGCGCGCGCGGCCTCGGCGCAGGCGACGGCGGCCTGGCGGAAGCTCGCCGGCGACCAGCCCACGCGGCCCACGGCGTGCGACCACTCGTGCGCGTTGCGGACGGCGTGCGCCTCGCCCCCGGCCGTCACCGCCAAGGCGTGATGCACGTCCCCGCCGGGCGCCGTCCACGTGCCCCAGTGGTAGCGGAACGCGGGGACGACGGCGGACGGCGTCACCCGCACCTGTACGCTGTCGCGGAAGGTCGTCCTCACCTCCGGCGGCACGTGCGCCTCCACCATGCGGAGCAGCGCCTGCCGCGTGGGGTCGGGGACGCCGGCGGTGGTGGCGTGCGACGCGGGCGCCTCCGCCTTGCAGGCGGCGGACGCGACGAGCGCCGCCAGCGCGAGCACCGGCGGCGCCTTCCGCCACGGTCGAGGGAGCACGCGGCGCTCCGCCTAGACGTGCAGCTCGGGCGCGCGCTCGCCGGCCGCGCCGGGGTAGCGCGCCAGCACGGGCTCGACCCACTCGGCCAGGAACTCGTCCACCTGCTCGGGCGCGCGGCCCACGTACAGCTCGGGGCGCAAGTCCTCCTCCAGCTCCGCGCGGGTCACGCCGAACGCGGGGTCGCCGGCGATGCGGTCCATCAGGTCGTTGGGGCGGCCGTGCTGCTTGACCTGTTTGCCGGCCTCGATGCTGTGCACCCGCACGCGCTCGTGCAGGTCCTGCCGGTCGCCGCCCTTGCGCGCGGCGCGCATCATCAGGTTCTCGGTGGCCATGAAGGGCAGCTCCTCCATCAGCCGCCGCCGGATCATCTCGGGATACACCACCATCCCGCCGGCCACGTTGTGCATCAGCAGCAGCACCGAATCCACCGACAGGTACGCCTCGGGGATGGCGATGCGCTTGTTGGCGCTGTCGTCCAGCGTGCGCTCGAACCACTGCTGCGCGGCGGTGAACGCCGGGTCCAGCGAGAGGACGATGGCGTGCCGGGCGAGCGCGTTGATCCGCTCGCTGCGCATGGGGTTGCGCTTGTACGCCATCGCGCTGCTGCCGATCTGCTGCGCCTCGAACGGCTCCTCCACCTCCTTCAGGTGCGAGAGGAGGCGGATGTCGTTGGCGAACTTGCTGGCGCTCTGCGCGACGCCGGCGAGGGTGGAGAGGCAGGCGTAGTCCGTCTTGCGCGTGTAGGTCTGCCCCGTCACGCCGTACACCTGCTCGAAGCCCATCTTCTTCGCCACCAGGCGGTTGAGCCGTTCGACCTTCGCGCCGTCGCCCTCGAACAGGTCCATGAAGCTGGCCTGCGTCCCCGTCGTCCCGCGGACGCCGCGGAAGCGCATCGTCTCCAGGCGGAACTCCACCTCCTCCAGGTCCAGCAGCAGGTCCTGGATCCAGAGCGTGGCGCGCTTGCCCACCGTGGTGGGCTGCGCGGGCTGGAAGTGCGTGAAGCCGAGCGTGGGCAGGTCCCGGTGCTCGCGCGCGAAGCTCGCGAGCGAGGCGACGACGGAGGCGATGCGCGTGGCGACCAGCTTTAGCGCGTCGCGGTGCTGGATCAGGTCGGTGTTGTCGCCCACGTAGGCGCTGGTCGCGCCCAGGTGGATGATGGCGCGCGCCTCGGGCGCCTGCTCGCCCAGGTGGTGGACGTGCGCCATCACGTCGTGCCGCAGCTCGCGCTCGAGCTCGGCGGCGCGCTTCAGGTCGAAGTCGTCCAGGTGCGCGCGGATCGCCTCCACCGCGGCCTCGGAGACGGGGAGCCCCAGCTCGCGCTCGGCCTCGGCCAGCGCCAGCCACAGCCTGCGCCACGTCCCGAACTTGAACTTCGCCGAGAACACGTACGACATCTCGGGCGATGCGTACCGCTCGGTCAGCGGGTTGGAATATCGGTCGGAAGCCATGCGTCTTCGGCTGATCGGTCGGTTCGATGGATGCGGTCGGGCAGGTGCTTCCTGCGGCGCGCCATCGTCATCATCACGCGGGGAATTCCACCGGCCGGCGGATTCGCAGGGAGTCCAGCATGGCCGATACCTGCTCGTCGTCGCGGCCCGCCACCGCGAGCGGGCAGGTGTAGGCCACGCTGAGAGGAACGCCGTTGCATTCCAGCAGCCACCCGCGCAGCCAGCGTCCATCTCCGCCGGTTTCGGGCGCCCACCCAGCCGTGAAACCGTCAGGGCTGGCGAACTCCGTCCTGTACCCGCCGAAGTCGCCGCAGCTGACGGGAACGAGGGGCCGGCCCTTGGGCGGATGAACGTTCGCCGCCATCCGCACCCACGCGCGAGCCGAGAGATTCGTCCGCGCGAGGGAGAAGGTGACGACCAGCAGCAGGGCCCCGGGGTCGCCGTTCAGCAGCGCCAGCTGATCGCCGCGCTCTTCCGCGCGCCAGCCGGGCGCGAGGCGGATGCTTCCCCACGACGCGACGATCTCGGCGGGCGACGGCATCGCTACTCCACCAGACGCAGCCGGGTGCGCCGCGGCGGCTTCATCCCGGCGTCGGCGGGGTAGGTGACGGCGGCGAGGAAGAGGCCCTCGGGCGGGGCGGGGGGGCTCGTCTCCAGCCCCGGCGCGCCCTCCAGCAGGTCGGACAGGTGGTCGGCCGGGCGCTCGCCGAGGCCCACGTCCACCATCGTCCCCACCAGGTAGCGCACCATGTGGTGCAGGAAGCGGTTGGCGGTGACGTGAAACTCCAGGCCCAGCCCCTCCCACGGCGCCCAGCGCGCCTCGGCGATGGTGCAGCGGTCGCCGCGCTCCTCCTGGCCGGCCTTGGCGAACGCCTTGAACGAGTGGTCGCCCACGATCATCGCCGCCGCGCGCTCCATCTCGCCCAGGTCCACCGGCCGCAGCAGCGGCCAGCACCAGGGCGCGTGGAACGGGCTGTCGGCGTGCTGCGCCAGGCCGATGCGGTAGACGTAGCCGCGCGCCGTGGCGTCGTAGCGCGGGTGGAAGTACGGCGTGGCGAGCACCGCGTCGGCCACCCACACGTCGTCGGCCAGAAGCGCGTTCATCGCCCTGCGCAGGGCGTGCGCGGTCCAGCGCTCGGGCACGTCGGCGGCGGCCACCTGGCCGGTGGCGTGCACGCCGCTGTCCGTGCGCCCGCTGCCGATCACCACCGTGGGGCGATTGGTCAGCCTGCTCAGCACGCGCTCCAGCTCGCCCTGCACGGTGCGCTGCTCGGGCTGCACCTGCCAGCCGTGGAAGGCGCGCCCGTCGTACTGCAGGGTCAGGCGGATGCGATGGAAACCGGGTTCGTTCACGGGGTGACAAGCTGCCCGGCCGCACCGCGCGTGTCAAGCGAACACCGCGCCGCGAAAGGGCTTTCGCGCGTTGACAGCGGGGGGCGCGGAGCATACCGTTCAACTTCCCCACGCACCCGTGAGAGGGCCGCAGGAACCGACGCCGCGCGAAACGCGCGGGCTGTCCCCTGTCCCCTGTCCCTGTCCCCTGCGGTTCATGAACCTGCTGGTCCGCCTCCACGACGCGGTCGACGACGAAACCGTGTTGAACCGCCTGCTCCCGGTGCTCGCGCACGGCGGCCGGCGCGTGGCGTACGCTTCGTACGACGACTCGGCCGCCGTGCTCACCCACCGCTGGGCCACCCCCGCCGAGGGCGACGGGCTGGAACAGGCGGCGCTGGAGATGGAGCCCGAGCGGCTGCACACGCTGCTGGGCGACGACGCCGGCGGCGACCGCCCGCTGCGCCCGGTGGACAGCGCCGCCGCCTGGGTGCTGCGCGACCTCCTCCCCGGCATCGAGCCCGACCGCTTCTGGGTGCGCGCCCGGGCGGTGGCGCACGACGGCCGCTGGCTGGGCGTGCTGGTGGTGGCCGAGCCGCGCCGCCGCATGCTGCAGCGCAAGGCCGACGACAGCCTGGACGCCGGCGGCGACGTGCTGGAGCTGTGCCTCTCGCGCGCGCTGCTCCTGCGCGAGCGCCAGCAGGCCGACGAGGCGCGCGCCCAGGCGCTGCGCTCGCTCTCCGTCCCCAGCGAGCGCGTGCGCCAGGCGGAAGTCGCGACGGAGGAGGCGCGCCGCGGGATGGAGGGGATGCGCGGGCAGATGGAGGCGCTGGAGGCCGCCGCCGCCAGCGCCACGCAGATGCTGATGGACGCGCACGTGGAGATCGACCGCCGCTCGCAGCGCCACCAGCGGCAGACACGGGTGATGTACCTGCTGCGCAAGCTGCTGGAGCGCAGCGCCGCCGGGATGCCCGCGCAGGAGCTGGCCGAGGAGGTGGTGAAGACGGTGTCGGAGGCGTTCGGCGGGAGCCGCTGCTCGCTCCTGCTGATCGACGAGCACGAGGGCGCCCCCGAGCTGCGCCTCTGCGCCGGGGTGG
>DASQLJ010000710.1:0-4271 GCA_035630095.1 Longimicrobium sp. | reverse complement strand
GCTGCGCACGGTGAGGTCGCCCCCCATGGCGCGCGCCAGGTCGCGGCTGATGGCCAGCCCCAGCCCGGTCCCCTCGTGCGCCGTGGTGAGGCCGCGGCCGAGCTGCACGAACGGCTCGAAGATGCGCTCCGTCTGCTCTTCGGGGATCCCCACGCCGGTGTCGCTCACCTCCACCACCACGCGCCCGGCCTCGTCGCGGCACGACACCTCCACGCGCCCGTTCGCGTCGGTGAACTTCACCGCGTTGGAGCACAGGTTCAGCACGATCTGCTCGACCTTCACCCGGTCGGCGATCGCCGCCAGCGCCGGCGGGCACTCGCCGGTGACGAAGGCGACCCCCTTCGCCAGCGCCTGCGGCTCCAGCATCAGCGCCACCGCGGCCACCGTCTCCTGGATGGACACCCGCTCGCGCTCGTACTGCATCTGCCCCGCCTCGATGCGGCTGAAGTTGAGCAGGTCGTTGATGATGTTGAGCAGGTGCCGCTGGCTGCGCCCGATGCGCTCCAGGTCGGTCTTCTGGTCCTCGGTCACGGGGCCGCGCAGCCCCATCACCAGCAGCTCGGTGTAGCCGCCGATGGCGTTGAGCGGGGTGCGCAGCTCGTGGCTCATGGCGGCCAGGAACTCGCTCTTGGCGCGGCTCGACGCCTCGCTCTCGGCGGCGCGGCGGGTGGCCTCGAGCGCGCGGAGCTCGGCCTCGCGGCGGTCGGTGAGGTTGCGGGTGACCTTGGTGAAGCCCTTGAGCGTGCCGTCGGCGCCGCGCAGCGCGGTGATCACCACGTTGGCCCAGAAGCGCGTGCCGTCCTTGCGCACGCGCCACCCCTCGTCCTCCACCCGCCCGTCGCGCACGGCCACCTCCAGCTCCCACGCGGGCTTCCCGGCCGCGATGTCCTCGGGGGGGTAGAAGGTGCTGAAGTGGCGGCCCATGATCTCGGCGGCGGTGTAGCCCTTCATCCGCTGCGCGCCCTCGTTCCAGCTCGCGATGTGGCCGCCGGGGTCGAGCATGAAGATCCCGTAGTCCTTCACGCTCTGCACCAGCAGCCGGAAGCGCTCCTCGCTCTCGCGCAGCGCCAGCTCGGCCCCGTACCGCTCGGTGAGGTCGCGCGTGACCTTGGTGAAGCCCAGCAGCTCGCCGCGGTCGTTGTGCAGCGCGGTGATCACCACGTTCGCCCAGAAGCGCGAGCCGTCCTTGCGCACGCGCCACCCCTCGTCCTCCAGGCGCCCGTCGCGCACGGCCATCTCCAGCTCCCACGGCGGCTTCCCCGCGGCCACGTCCTCCGGCGGGTAGAAGGTGCTGAAGTGGCGCCCCACGATGTCGGCGGCGGTGTAGCCCTTGATGCGCTCGGCGCCCTCGTTCCAGGTGGCCACGTGCCCCTGCGGGTCGAGCATGAAGATCCCGTAGTCCTTCACGTTGTGCACCAGCAGGCGGAAGCGCTCCTCGCTGTCGCGCAGGATCTGCTCGGCCTGCTTCCGCTCGGTGAGGTCGCGCGTGACCTTGGCGAAGCCCACCAGCAGCCCCATGTCGTCGCGCAGCGCGGTGAGCGTCACGCTGCACCAGAAGCGCGTGCCGTCCTTGCGCACGCGCCACCCCTCGCTCGCCACGCGCCCGTCGCGCGTGGCCGTCTCCATCTCGCGCTCGGGCACGTGGGCCGCGACGTCTTCGGGGAGGAAGAAGATGGAGAAGTGGCGGCCCACCACCTCGTCGCGGGTGTAGCCCTTGATGCGCTGGGCGCCGGCGTTCCAGTTCAGGATGTGCCCGGCGGGGTCCAGCGCGAAGATGGCGTAGTCCTGCACGCTCTCCACCAGGAGCTGGTAGAGGCCCGCGCTCTCCGCCACGGCGCCGTCCACGCCGGCCGACCCGGCGAACGCGGCCGCCTCGCGCCGCGCCCCCGGGCTGGACCGGCCCCGCGGCCCACCGGTGTCGCCGCCACCCTTCCACCGATCCGGCATCGCCACCTCTGAACACATGACGCGCATCTCCGCCCGTGTGTGGGCGGAGCCGGCGCACGTACCAGGGCATCCCATGCAACTTTGGTGACGCGGGACCCGCCAGCCGGGTTACGAATCCGCCGCCGCGCCACGAACCGGCCGCCCTGCGCAGGTGCCTGCCTCGACCGATGATACGCGGCAAAGCCGCGGAGCGCCATTGCCGGCGCGCCGCGGCGGGACATTTCGGGTAGCGTCCAGGAAGGGACGAAACGCTAGCGGGAGGAGAGGACGAAGGTGTTGCCGTCGGGGTCCCTGAAGATGGCGCTGGTGCCCCAGTGCTCCGTCTTCGGCGGCTGCACGAACTCCACGCCGCGGGCCGCCAGCTCGTCGTACGTCCCCTGCACGTCGTCGGTGCTCCAGGCCATGTTCATGAACCCGCCGATGCGGTCTTCCTGCCCCGGCGGCGTGAACAGCACCACCCCCGTCTCGGCGCCGGGGATGCGCAGCTCGATCCAGCGCTGCTCGCCGAACGGCTGGTCGGTGGCCACACGAAAGCCGAGCGATTCGGTGTAGAAGGCGAGCGCGCGGTCCTGGTCGCGGGTGGGGATGCTGATGAACTTCACGGCCTTGATCATGGTTCGGGCTCCGCCGGGCTGGGTGTTCGGGCGATCGATGTCCAGGCGGATACGAAAGCGGCGAAGCCCTTGCGCTGCAAGGCGCGCAGCCGCCACTCTGGCATCGGCTGCCATAGCCCGTGTCCGATCCCGATCCACTGATCGATCCCCACCGCCCCCCCGCCGACGATGCCGATCCTGCTCGACGACTACGTGATCGAGACGCTGATGCCCGACCTGGCGGGGCACGACCGCCACCCGTCGGCGTTCCTGCTCTACCTGGCGCTCTGGCGGCTGACCAACGGCGGCGAACGCGAAGCGGTGGCGAGCCTGCGGCAACTGGCGGAAGAGACCGGCCTCTCCCGCCGCGCCGTGCAGGACGCCGCCGCCCGGCTCGCCACGCGAAGGCTGGTGGCGGTGGAGCGCGCGGGGATCACGGACGTGCCGGCGTACCGCGTGCTCCGTCCCTGGATGCGGTGATCCGTCGACGGATGCGCTCCGCGGGTCCCGCCGCGCGACTCTAACGCGGCGTCGCGCCGGCCACGCGGCACACCAGCGCCACCACCGTCATGCCGGCCCCCGCGCTCCACCTCGCCTGCGACGAGGGGACGGGGATGGCGCGCAGGTCGCGCCCGCCGGCCTGCTGCTTCCCCGCGGTGGTGCGCACCCGCTGGCCCGGGCAGTCCACCTCCAGGCGCATCTCCATCCCGTCGTAGAGGCCGTGCGGGCTGGAACGGGAGGGGACGAACTCGGTGCGCACCGTCGCGGCGAACACCCCGTCGTTCCCCTTCGCGACGACGGACGCGCTGTCCAGCAGCGAGCGTCCGTCGCTGACCTGCCCGATCAGCACCCACCCCGCCGGCACCGCGCCGGAGCCGTGCGGCTGGGCGGCCGGCGCAGCGGCGGCCACGAGCCCCCGCGCCCGGCAGGCCGCCTCCATCACGCGCGCCTCGTCGGTGCCGGCGGCGGGCGCGTGCCACTCTCTCTGGCCGCCGCTGGACCCCACCCGCCGCGCGCGCCACAGCAGCGTGTGGCGGCGCAGCCGGGCGCGCCCCGCGGCGCAGTCGAAGTCGATCTCGTCCTCGATCGCGTTGTACGGCGACGAGATCCCGGCGAGCTGCAACCGCGCGAGATCCACGTGGTAGGTCGCGCGCAGGTGCCCTTCGGGGAGCGTGGTGATCGACGACGTGTCGAGGGCCAGGCGCATCCCGCCCTCCCTGGCGAGGATGGTGTAGCCCGCGGCGAGCTCGCGGAAGTCCGGCCCGTCGCCGTTCCCCACCGTCTCGGCCCACTCGGGCCCGCGGAACACCGTCTCCAGCCTCAGCTTTCCCTCCCGCGCGCCCACCCGCACCAGCGCCGAGGTGGGGCCCGCCTCCCAGCGCACCCGGCTCGGCTGGCTGTCCACCGGGCGGCCCAGCACGCTCCCGAGCGAGTCGACGAGCGCGCGGAAGCGCGGGAGCATGGCGGCTTCACGCGACGGGTCGAGCACCACGAAGTTCAGCGGGCGCCCCGCGGAGCGCATCACCACCGTCACCTGCGAGCTGTCGGCACGCATGAAGGCGTGGCCCTCGTCGCGCAGCCCCAGGTAGCTGTACCCGGCCGCCTCGAGCGACCCGCGCACGCTGTCGAGCGGCGCCGTCCACGGGATCTGCTGGAAACGGATCTCCTGCGCGGACGCGGGGGACGACGCGCCGGCGAGCGCGGCGGCGGCCAGGGCGATCTTCAGGAGCG
>DASQLJ010000709.1:0-2749 GCA_035630095.1 Longimicrobium sp. | reverse complement strand
CGGCCTTCAGCACCGCCAGCAGCGCCACCACCAGCTCGGCGGAGCGCTCCAGCATCACCCCCACGCGCCCCTCCGGGCCCACGCCGGCCGCGCGCAGCCGCCGCGCCAGCCGGTTGGCGGCCGCGTTCAGCTCCGCGTAGGTGAGGCGCTCGCGGTCGAAGACCACCGCCGCCGCGTCGGGCGTGCGCCCGACCTGCGCCTCGAAGAGCGCGTGCACGCACGCGTCGCCCGGAGCCGCGGCGTCCGTCCGGTTCCACTCCTCCACCATCCGCCGGCGCTCGTCCTCCGCGACGATCTCCAGCCGGTCCACCCGCCGGGTCTCGTCCGCGGCCATCTCCTCCAGCACCCGCCGCAGGTATCCCACGTAGCGCTCCACCGTCTCGCGGTCGAAGAGCGCCCTCGCGTAGTTCAGCCCCCCGGCGATTCGATCCCCGCTCTCGGCGAGGGTCAGCGTAAGGTCGAACTTCGCGGTCTCGCGCGCGGGGCCCGGTACGGCTCCCGGGTGCAGCCCCGGGAGATCCAGGCTCTCGTCCGGCGCGTTCTGCCAGGCGAACATCACCTGGAAGAGCGGGGTGTGCGCCAGGCTGCGCACCGGCCGCATCCGCTCCACCACCTGCTCGAAGGGAATGTCCTGGTGCCGCTGCGCCTCCAGCGCCCGCGCCCGCACCTGCCGCAGCAGCTCCGCCACGGTGGGCGCGCCCGAGAGGTCCACGCGCAGCGCCAGCGTGTTCACGAAGAAGCCGATCAGCTCCTCGATCTCACGCCGCCCCCGGTTCGCCGATGGGGTGCCGACCACGACGTCATCCTGGCCCGAGAGCCGGGCGAGCACCGTCGCCCAGCCGGCGAGCAGTGTCATGAACAGCGTCGCGCCGTGCCGCCGCGAGAGCGCCTTCAGCGCCGCGGTCAGCGCCTCGTCCAGCTCCACGTCCACCGAGTCGCCGGCGAAGTCCTGCTTCCGCGGCCGCGCACGGTCGGTGGGCAGCTCCAGCAGCTCGGGGGCACCCGCGAGCGCCCGCTCCCAGTGGCTCGCCTGCCGCTCCAGCAGCTCGCCCTCGATCCACCCCCGCTGCCAGGCCGCGTAGTCCGCGTACTGGACCGGCAGCTCGGGAAGGTCCGCCTCCCTGCCCCGGGCGTGGGCGGCGTAGAGCGCGGAGAGCTCGCCGAAGAGCACCCCCATCGACCAGCCGTCGCTGACGATGTGGTGCATCGTGATCAGCAGCACGTGATCGTCCGCGGCCAGCCGGATGAGCCGGCCGCGGACGAGCGGCCCACGCTCCAGGCCGAAGGGCGCGCCTGCCTCCTCGGCCACCAGCCGGCCGAGCTCGGCTTCCGCGTCCGCCTGCCCGCCCAGGTCGTGCTCCACCAGGTGGAATCCACTCGCCTCCGCCGGCGCGATCCGCTGCTCCGGGACGCCGTCCACCTCCGCGAACGTGGTGCGCAGCGCCTCGTGGCGGGCGACGATCCGGTCCAGCGCGCCCGCCAGCGCGTCGCGGTCCAGCTCGCCCTTCAGCCGCAGGCGCGAGGCGATGTGGTACGTGCTGCCCAGATCCCCCAGCTGCTCCAGGAACCACAGCCGCTGCTGGGCGAACGAGAGCGGGATCGGCGCGGCCCGGTCCACGGGCGTGATCGCCGGCGCCTCCGCCCGCGCGGCCGTCTCCAGCCCGCGCGCGAAGTCCGCCAGCACCGGCCGGACGAAGAGGTCGCCGATCTCCGCCTCCACGCCCAGCGCCCGCCGCACGCGGGAGACGACCCGCACCGCCAGCAGCGAGTGCCCGCCCAGCGCGAAGAAGTGGTCGCCGCGCCCCACCCGCTCCATCCCCAGCAGCTCCGCCCAGATCCCGGCCAGCGCGTTCTCGGCCTCCCCCACGGGCGCCTCGTACGCACGCGCGGCGAACGCGTCCGCGTCGGGAGCGGGGAGCGCCCCGCGGTCCAGCTTTCCGTTGGGAGTCAGCGGAAGCGTCTCCAGCCGCACGAACGCCGCGGGAACCATGTACTCCGGCAGCTGCCCGGACAGGTGCGCACGCAGCGCCTCGCTCTCAAGCGCCTCGCCCACGAAGTACGCCACCAGCCGCTTCCCGCCGGCCCCGTCGTCCAGCGCGAGCACCACCGCCTCGCGCACCCCCGGGTGCGAGGCGAGCCGCGCCTCGATCTCGCCGGGCTCCACGCGGAAGCCCCGGACCTTCACCTGGAAGTCGGTGCGCCCCAGGTACTCCAGCGTCCCATCGGAAAGCCAGCGGCAGAGGTCGCCGGTGCGGTACAGCCGCGCGCCGGGATCGGTGGCGAAGGGGTCGGGGACGAACCGCTCCGCCGTCAGCCGCGGCCGGCCCAGGTACCCACGCGCCACCGCCACGCCGCCGATGAACAGCTCGCCCGCCACGCCGACGGGCACCGGCTCGCCGGCACGGTCCAGGACGTAGACCGTCGAGTTGTGGATCGCCCGGCCGATGGAGACGCGCTCCGCGCCGCGGTCGCACGCCCACTCGGTCACCTCGCCGGACTCCGTCGGCCCATACTGGTTGGTGAGCTCCACGCCCGGGAGCCGCTCGTGGAAGTGGCGGACGAGCGCCGCGGAGACCGCCTCGCCGCTTACGGGGACGCGAAGGAGCCCGGAGCACGCGGCCGCGTCCGGGTGCTCCAGGAAGAGCGGGAGCATCGAGGGGACGAAGTGCGCCGTGGTGACCCCCTCGCGGCGGATCGTCTCCACCAGGTACGCCGGGTCGCGGTGGCCGCCGGGGCGCGCCATCACCAG
>DASQLJ010000708.1:0-4690 GCA_035630095.1 Longimicrobium sp. | reverse complement strand
CGGGTGATGGTGGACGGCGCGTCGTTGGTGTGGAGGGTGGAGAGCACCAGGTGGCCGGTCAGGGCCGCCTTGATCGCGATCGAGCCCGTCTCGATGTCGCGGATCTCGCCGACCATGATGATGTTGGGGTCCTGCCGGAGGAACGCCCGCAGCGCCGCCGCGAAGGTCATCCCCACGTCGGTACGCACCTGCACCTGGTTGATGCCGTGCAGGTTGTACTCGACCGGGTCCTCCGCGGTCATGATGTTGACCTCGTTGGTGTTGATCCGCGACAGCGCGCTGTAGAGCGTGGTCGTCTTCCCCGACCCCGTGGGGCCGGTGACCAGCACCATCCCGTAGGGGTTCATGATCGCCTTCATGAAGTCGGCCTCGGCCTTGGGCTCCATCCCGAAGGTCTCCAGGTCGAGCGTCAGGTTCCCCTTGTCCAGGATGCGGAGCACGATCTTCTCGCCGAACAGCGTGGGGAGCGTGCTCACGCGGAAGTCGATCACCCGCTTGCCGAAGCGCAGCTTGAGGCGGCCGTCCTGCGGCACCCGCCGCTCGGCGATGTTCAGGTCGGAGAGGATCTTGAAGCGCGAGATCAGCGCGGCGCGCATCTTCAGCGGCGGCCGCATGATCTCCATCAGCACGCCGTCGATGCGGTAGCGGACGCGGATGTCCTTCTCGTAGCACTCGAAGTGGATGTCGCTGGCCCCGCGGTGCACGGCGTCGGTGAGGATGCCGTTGATCAGCTTCACCACCGGCGCCTCTTCCACCGCCTGCTGCAGCGAGGTGAGGCTGACGTCGTCCTCGTCCTCGGCCACCACCTCGATGTCCTCGACGTCGAACTGCTTGAGCAGCTCGTTGATCTTGTCGTCGCTCGACTCGTACTCGCGCTCCACGATGCGCTTGAGCGTGAAGTCGCCGGCGATCACGGGCTCGATGTCGAGGCGCGTCAGGAACTTGAGGTCGTCGAGCACCCCCAGGTCGGTGGGGTTCGACATCGCCACGGTGAGCGTGCGGCCCACCCGCCGGAGCGGGAGGACCTGGTGCTTCACGGCGAAGTCGGAGGGGATCAGCTTGAGGATGCGCGGGTCGAGCCGCACGCGCTCCAGGTCCACCGCGGGGACGCGGTGCTGCCGCGCCAGCGCGCGCACCAGGTCGCTCTCCTCCAGGAAGCCCAGCTTCACCAGGCTGAAGCCGATGCGCGACCCGTTGGCGCGCGCGTCGTCCAGCGCCTTCTGGAGCTGTTCGCGCGTGATGAGCTGTTCGTGGACGAGCTGGTCGCCGATGCGGTCGGCGGGGGCGGACACGGCCATGGATCCTGGGGGCGAGATTCGGAAAACCTGCGCGTCCCGGCGGGAGAGTTTTCTAGCGTCCGGGCTGTGGCGGGTGGAGCAGGAACTTCGCCGCAAACCCTTGCGGTGTCAAGAGGTTGTGTCCACCCTGCCGCGCAGCCGCGTTGCAGTTGCGGGGCCGATTCCGGGCACCTTCTCCAGCTCCTCCACGGTGCGGAACGGCCCCCGCGCGGCGCGGTGCGCCACGATCCGCGCGGCCAGCGCAGGTCCAATCCCCGGAAGGGTTTGCAGCTCCTCCACCGTCGCCGTGTTGACGTTCACCCGCCGCCCGCCGTCCACCCCGTCCACCGGCGCGGCCGGGACGCTGGCGACGTCAACCGATGTAGCAGTTCGACCCCTCGTTGCGGGCTCTGCTGCGGGGGCGGGCGCCAGCGCCACGTGCGGCGCCACGGCCGCCAGCGCCGCCGGCCCCATCCCCGGCACCGAGTCCAGGTCGGCCAGGGTGCGGAAGGGCCCGTGCGCCTGCCGCCACTCGGCGATGCGCCGCGCCTGGCCGGGGCCGACCTTCGGCAACCGGTCCAGCTCGCTCTCCGCCGCGGTGTTCACGTCCACCCGCTCCCCCGGCGCCAGCGGCCGCGCCCGGTGCGACGCGTCCTTGGTGCGCGCCTCCACCCCCGCGCCCAGCGCGCGGAAGGCGGCGGAGTCGGCCGACGCGCTGGCGCCGGTGAGCTCCACGGGCTCCGGCTGGCGCAGCATGCGCCCGCCCACGCCCAGGGAGACCAGGAGGGCGAACACGCCCAGCGCCATGCGCTCCTGCGGTGTCGTGGTCATCGTGGGGCCTCCGGGATGCCGCGGTAGATGAGCTCGGCCAGCACCTCGCCCACCACGGCCAGCGTCTCCTGGCTCACGTTGGAGGGAAGGTCGTTCACGCTGTTCCAGTACGAGTTGCCGGGGCCGTAGACGGGGTCGCGCACCAGCACCGCCGGGATCCCCGCCGCGATGAAGCGGAGGTGCGCGCCGGCGCTGTCGCCCCCCGCCTCCGCCGCGAAGACGGAGTCGCGGCCGAGCTGCCGCGCGGTTCCCCACACGCGGTGCACCACGGCCGGCGCGTGGCGGCGCGAGGCGGCGTCCTGCGGGAACCACGCGTCGCGGTCGCCGACGGACTCCAGGACGATGGCGAAGGCCGGGCGCGGCCCGGGCGGCGGGGAGGCCAGGAAGTGCTCGGTCCCCAGCATCCGCCCCGCCACCAGCGCGTCGCCGTCGGTGAAGAGGAGGTCCACGCCCACGCCGGGCGGCTGCTGGCGCATCACCTCCGCCAGCCCCATCAGCACGGCGGTGCCGCTGGCGTTGTCGTTGGCGCCGGGGACGGGGCGCCGCCGGTCGTATGGGTCGGCGCTCCCTTCGGCGCGCGGCCGCGAGTCCCAGTGCGCGGCCAGGAGGATGCGGCGCGGCGCGCCGGGGCGGAAGCGCGCGATCACGTTGGTCATGCGCACCGTCTTCCCCGGCGCCGTGTCGTGGGCGAAGGGCTGCAGCAGCACGGTGTCGGCGCGGAACTCCAGCTCCTCGCGCAGCCAGGCCAGCGTGCGCGCGTGCGGCCGCTTCTCGGGGATGCGCGGGCCCGCGGCGAGCTGGAAGGTCAGGTAGCCCCAGGCCACCGCAGGGTGGAACTCCGGGTGCGCCACGTGGCGCCCCAGAGCCGGGTCTTCCTTCCCGCAGGCGGCGAGGCACGCGAGCGCGAGCACGGCGGCCGCGCGGGTCCCGCGGCGGGCGGGCATGGGCGATGCGGGGTGCGTTGGGGGATGATTAGGGCGCCCGGGCGCCGCTTGTACGCAGCGTAAGGAACGGGTATACTAGGCTCCCGGAAGGCGGCGTGGCAAGACCCTTTGGTTACCTCGCATGAAGATCCTGACTCGCTACATGCTGCGGGCGCACGTGGGCCCGTTTTTCTTTGCCTTCATCGCCCTCACCGGCGTGGTGCTGATCAACACCCTGGCCCGGCGCCTGGCCGAGCTGGCGGGGAAGGGGCTGCCCATGCGGGCGATCCTCCAGTTCTTCCTCTACGCGCTTCCCGCCACGGTGGCGCTGACCTTCCCGATGGCCGTGCTGGTGGCCATCCTCTACACCTTCGCCACCTTCACGGCCGAGAACGAGATCACCGCCATGAAGGCCGGCGGGCTCGACCTCAAGCGCCTCCTGGTCCCCCTGCTGGTGGTGGCCGGGATCCTCACGGGGATCATGATCTGGTTCAACGACCGGGTGCTCCCCGAGTCGAACCACCGCTGGAGCCAGCTCTTCGTGGAGATCGCGCGCAAGACGCCCACCGTCGCGCTCGAGCCGCAGACCATCAACAGGCTCTCGCCGCAGGCCAACTCGTCGCAGACCTTCTACCTGCGCGCGGCGCGGATCGACCCGGCCAGCAACCGGCTCTGGGACGTGTCGATCTACGACGTGAGCAACCCCAACACCATCCGCTCGATCTACGCCGACAGCGGGGTGGCGCAGTTCAACGCCACGCGCACCGACATGGTGCTCACCCTGTGGAGCGGCCACATGCGCGAGGTGCCGCTGGACGATCCCAAGACCTTCCGCAAGATGAGCTTCAGCCAGCAGAAGTTCGGGATCCCGGGGATCGGCACCTCGTTCAACCTGGGGAACCAGGACCCCGGCTACCGCGGCGACCGCGAGATGACGGTGGGGATGCTGCGCGCGCGGATGGACACGCTGCGCGTCCAGCGCGCCCAGGAGATGGCGCGGATGCGCAAGGAGATGCAGGCCGACGTGCGCTACGCGCTCACCGGCGGGCGGCGGCCCTTCTCGGTGGACTCGGTGCTCCCGCCGGTCGTCGGCGCGCTGGAGCCCGGCGGCGTGCGCCTGCGCACCCGCCGCACGGCCGACGACCTGACCGCCGCCGTGGGCACCATCCGCAACCTCGAGGAGCAGATGCGCGACTACGACGTGGAGGTGCACAAGAAGTACTCCATCGCCGTGGCGTCGCTGGTGTTCGTGCTGATGGGGGTGCCGCTGGCGCTGCGCTTCGGGGGCGGCGGGATCGGGATGGTGATCGCCACCAGCATGGTGATCTTCGCCATCTACTACGTGGGGCTGATCGGCGGCGAGGCGCTGGCCGGGCGCGGGCTGGTGACGCCGCTGGTGGCGATGTGGATCGTGAACGCGCTGATGACGGTGGTGGGGATCGCGGGGCTGGCCACCATGGGCCGCGAGACGGCGACCGCGCGCAGCAGCACCTGGGACCAGATGCTGCAGGGCGCGCGCGACCTCTTCGGCTCGGTGAAGCGCCGGAGGTCGCGCGCATGATCCGCCTCCTCTCGCGCTACGTGGCGCGCACCTTCCTGACCACCTTCGTGCTGCTGATCCTGGGGCTGCCGCTGCTCTTCGTGATCGGCGACATCACC
>DASQLJ010000707.1:0-13591 GCA_035630095.1 Longimicrobium sp. | reverse complement strand
GCGGCGGACGCGCTCGGCCACGCCCGAGCCGGCGCCCGCGTTGCGCGCCACGTGCACGAAGGCGTCCCACCCGCGGCTCCAGTCCACCCGCTTCCAGGTGCGCTTCACCACCAGGTCGTCGGCGGCGAACAGCTCGCAGGTGCGCGCGGCGTTGCTGCTGCACCCCGCGTCCTTCAGCAGCAGCGCGTAGAAGAGCGACGACAGCGCGTCGTCGCCCAGCCCCAGCCTGCGCCCGATGCGCATCCCGATCAGGCAGCTGCGCACGGAGTGCCCCTCCGTCTGCCCCTCGGTGAGGTCGAGCGCGTAGGAGAGCGCCGAGATCACCTCGGACAGGCGGATCCCCGCGTCCGGCGGCGACGCGGGCGGGCGGCCGGTCAGCGCCGGCACGGGGTGGAGAGGGATGCGGGGATCCACGCGCGGGGGTACGCCGCGGCGGCGCGCGGCGGATTCATCCGGAGCGAAGCGTTGGTGCCGGGGCCCGAACGGACCAGCCGGATGCGGGCGTGTCCCTCCGCTGCGCTCCGGGCCGGGCTTCGCGCGCCGTAGGCAACGATACCGCCGTTGCCAACGGCGCCGAGCCGCCGGCGCGCCACGGCCCCGCTCGTTCCCTCGGTCGACAGAGGTGGCGCGCCCGCGTCTCGGCCCTCCGGGCGCGAAGCCCTCACGCAAATCGCCCGCTCGCGGAACGGCGTCCGTGGAATCCGTATCATCCGCCGGCGGCGGGGGCGCGCTGGCGCTTCGTCCACCAGCGCTCCAGCCCCGCGGCCATCATGGGATACGGCACCGCCCGCTCGTAGGCGCGGGCGGCGGCCTCGCTCCCCGTGGCCGCGACGATGTCCGCCGTCGCGCGGCCGGCCAGCGCTGCGGCGAGCGCGGCGGAATCGGCGCCGGCCTGTTCGGCCATCCACCGTCCCCACCCCTCCAGCCGGCGGGAGAGGTCGTCCAGGTGCCACTCGGGGTCGATCACCCCGCCGAAGTGGGTGGGGAGGAGGATAAGCGGCTTCAGCGCGCGCAGGCGGGCCAGGCTCGCCTGCCACGCGCCCAGGTCGATGTCGGGGGGCGGCGTGGGCGCGCTGACGTAGGGCATGCGCTCCAGCCGGATCCCGCCGACGTCGCCGGTGAAGACGAGGCCCGCGTCGGGGTCGTGGTAGGCGTGGTGGTGCACCGCGTGCCCCGGCGTGTCTACCGCGCGCAGCCGCCGCGTGCCGATCTCCACCTCGTCCTCGTCGTGCAGCACGACCAGGCGGTCCTCCGGCACGGGCGCCATCTCCCCCCAGAGCGTGTCCATCTGGTCGCCGTAGAGCTGCGTGGCGCTGGAGATGAGCCGCGAGGGATTGGCCAGGTGCGGCGCGCCGCGGGGGTGGACGTAGACGCGGGCGCGGGGCGTGTGCCGCAGGAGCGCGCCGGCGCCGCCCGCGTGGTCCAGGTGGACGTGCGTGACCAGGAGGTGCGTCACGTCTTCCGGCACGCGGCCGATCTCGCGGATGGCGCGGAGGACGGCCGGGAGCGTGCTGGTCGGCCCCGTCTCGACCACCGCCAGCGCGTCGCCGCCGTCCAGCAGGTAGGCGGCGACCTGCCCGGAAAGGCCGTTCCAGACGAGGTCGACGCGGTGGACGCCGGGGGATTCGAGGTAGGGCATGGATCTATGAGTGCGAAAATGCGAGAGTGCGAGAGTGCGAGAGTGCGAGAGTGCGAGCGTGAATCCGGATGCGCGACGAAGGGCGCGATTCCGTCCGACGAGAACCGCTGGGTCCGTCTGTCATACGGATCCCACGAGCTCCGTTCCGCGAGCGGTTTGCGTGAGGGATTCGCGCCCGGAGGGCCGAGACGCCGGCGCGCCCGCGTCCGGCGCCGCGGGAACGAGCGAGGCCGTGGCGCGCCGGCGGCTCGGCGCCGTTGGCAACGGCGGTATCGTTGCCTACGGCGCGCGAAGCCCGGCCCGGAGCGCAGCGGAGGGACACGCCCGCATCCCGCTCTTCCGTTTCGGGCCCCGGCACCGGCTTTTCGGACTCGGTATCACATCTCGTTCTTCCCGACGCGCGGGAGAGTGGCCGGCGTGCGACGTCCCGGCGAGATTGCGGGGATGAGCGATCCGGGGGGACAAGCTATGGCGGCGGGCGGGCCGCACCAAGGCGCCGGGCTGCGGCGGGACCTGGGGCTGCGCGACGCCGTGGGGATCGGCTTCGGCGCGATCGTGGGCGCGGGGGTGTTCGTGGTGACCGGGCTGGCGGCGGGGATCGCGGGGCCGGCGCTGCTGCTGGCGCTGCCGCTCGCCGCGATCGCCGCGGCGGCGAACGCGCTGAGCTCGGCGCAGCTCGCGGCGAGCTATCCGCAGGCGGGCGGCACGTACGAGTACGGCTACCGCGTGCTGCACCCCTGGGCCGGCTTCGCGGCGGGGTGGATGTTCCTGGCCAGCAAGACGGCCGCGGCGGGGACGGTGGGGCTCGGCATCGCCGCGTACCTGGAGCGGATCGCGCCGGGGCTCCCCGGGCGCGCCGTGGCGCTCGCCGCGATCGTGCTGTTCACCGGCGTCAACGCGCTGGGGGTGCGCAAGTCGAGCGTGGTGAACCTGGCGATCGTCGCGGTGTCGACGCTCACGCTGCTGGCGTTCGCGGCGGCGGGGCTCGCGCGCTTCGACGCGGCGAACCTGCGGCCGTTCGCCCCTGCCGGCGCCGGCGGCGTGCTGCGGGCGGCGGCGCTGCTCTTCTTCGCCTACACCGGCTACGCGCGCGTGGCCACGCTGGGCGAGGAGGTGCGCGAGCCGCGGCGCACGATCCCGCGGGCGATCCTGATCACCGTGGCCTCCGTCTCCGTGCTGTACCTGCTGGTGGCGGTCGCGGCCGTGGGCGGCGCGGGGACGGCGGCGCTGGCGCGGACCGGCGCGCCCCTCGCCGAAGCCGCGCGCGCCATGCGGATCCCCGCGCTGGAGCCGGTGGTGGCGGCGGGCGCCGTCTGCGCCATGCTGGGCGTGCTCCTTTCGCAGCTGCTGGGGCTGAGCCGCATGGTGTTCGCGATGGCGCGCCGGGGCGACCTGCCGCCGGCACTGTCGCGAGTGGAGGAACGCTCCGGCGCGCCGGT
The DNA here is from genome assembly GCA_035630095.1 of Longimicrobium sp. Classification (GTDB taxonomy): domain Bacteria; phylum Gemmatimonadota; class Gemmatimonadetes; order Longimicrobiales; family Longimicrobiaceae; genus Longimicrobium. Next base: position 10,513 of record DASQLJ010000707.1, on the reverse strand, counting down.
GCGCGCGGTGCTGCTGGTGGGCGCGGGCGCGGCGCTGGCGGCGGCGTTCGGGACGCTCCGGTGGATCGTCCCCGCCGCGAGCTTCGCCATCCTCCTGTATTACGCGGTGGCGAACCTGGCCGCGCTGCGGATGCCGCGCGAGGCGCGGCTCTACCCGAACGCCGTCGCCGCCGTGGGACTCGCCGGGTGCCTGGTGCTGGCGGCGTCGCTGGCGCCGGTGACGATCGGCGTGGGGCTCGCCGTGCTCGCGGCGGGCTTCATCGTCCGCCTGGCGGTGCGGGCTCTCGCTCCGGCGCGGCGGGTGGATTAGATTCCGGGCGACCGCGCGAAAGGCGCGCACCCGCTTCCGCTTCGATCCGCATCTCCCGCCGCCGCTTCATCTTCCACCCCCGCACCGCCCGCACATGGCACAGGCCGCCGCAGCGTACGCGCTCAACGACCGCCAGGTGGACATCGAGACCCCCGAGCACGTGTCGGTGGGCTACGAGCTCGCGGACCTGGGCTCGCGCTTCACCGCGATGGTGATCGACGGGCTGGTGCTTGCCGGTGTGGCGCTGGTGCTGCTGCTGGGGCTGCTGGCGCTGGGGATCACCGGGGCGGCCACCGGCGCGCTCCCGGGGATGGGGGCGGCGGCGGCGCTGGTGTTCGCCGTGTGGTTCCTGGTGACGTGGGGGTACCGCGTGTACTACGAGGGCTTCCGCGACGGGCAGACGATCGGGAAGAAGGCGATGCGCATCCGGGTGGTGCAGGACGGCGGCTTCCCGGTGACCTTCCGCGCGGCCGCGGTGCGCAACCTGATCCGCATCGTCGACATGCAGCCGGGGATGACCTGGGGCGTGGCGGCGATCGCGATGATGCTGCACCCGCGCACCAAGCGGCTGGGCGACATGGCGGCGGGGACGGTGGTGGTGCGCGACCGCACCGGCCAGCCGATCCCCGAGGACCGCGCCCCCGAGCCCACCGCCGCGGTGGGGCGGCCGGTGCTGGGCGACCAGGAGTTCGGCGCGCTGTCGATGTACGTGCAGCGCCGCGCCACGCTCGAGTTCGCGGTGCGCACGCAGCTCGCGGCCACGCTCGCGCAGCGCCTGGCCCCGCGCGTGGGCCCCGACCCGCGCCGGCTGCAGATGACGGCCGACCAGTTCCTGGGCGCCGTGTACGAGGAGGAGACGGTGCGGCGGCGGGCGGCGGGCGCCGGCGGCCGGGCCGGCTCGGGGCAGGCCACCGGCCTCTTCCGCCGCCAGAAGCCGATGTGGGACACGTACCAGCGGATGCTGGAGGAGGGGCGCGGCGGGCTGGCGAAGATGGGCGAGGCGCGGGTGTCGCGCTTCGCGGCGATGTACCGCGAGGTGGCGGCCGACCTGGCGCGGGCGCGCACCTACGGCGGCTCGCCCGAGCTGCTCTTCACGCTGGAGCGCGCGGTGGGCGCCGGCCACAACCTGCTCTACCGCGCGCCCGCGGCGCGCTGGATCGGGGTGCGGCGGTGGGTCATGGGCGGCTTTCCCGCGCTGGTGCGGCTGCGCTGGCGGCCGATCGCGCTGGCGGCGGTGCTGCTGTACCTGCCGGCCGTGGTCACCTTCGCCGCGGTGCGCAACAACCCCGGGCTGGGGCGCAGCATGATCGGCCCGGAGATGATGGAGCGCGCCGAGCAGGCCGAGAGCCGCCGGGCGCGCGGCCAGGGCTACGTGAGCGCCGAGGACTTCGGCGGCTCGCCGCTGATGTCCAGCACGATCATGACCAACAACATCCAGGTGACGTTCGGCGCGTACGCCGGCGGGATACTGGCCGGGCTGGGCACGGCGCTGCTGCTGGTGTTCAACGGCGTGCTGCTGGGCGCGGTGACCGGCGTGTTCGCCAACTACGCGGCCAACCTGCACCTGTGGTCGTTCCTGCTGGTGCACGGGGTGATCGAGCTCACGGCGATCTGCATCGCGGGGGGCGCGGGGCTGTGGCTGGGCTCGGCGATGCTCCTTCCCGGCCGCCTCACGCGGCGCGAGGCGCTGGTGCGGCGCGGGCGCGAGTCGGTGTCGCTGATCGGCGGGACGGCGGTGATGCTGGTGGTGGCCGGGATCATCGAGGGCTTCGTCTCGCCCTCCGGCCTGCCGGCGTCGGTGAAGCTGGGGTTCGCGGGGCTGACGGCGGTGGGGATGGTGGTGTACCTCGCCTTCGCCGGCCGCGACGAGTCGGCGCGGCTGGCCGCGGAGGCCGCGGCGGAGCGGTAGACGGTCGAGACGAGGGCGGAGGAGGGAACGCGCGGTAGGCGTTCGACCCAAAGCGGAGGGAACGGCAGGAGGTCCGCTCGTGAATTTGCGAGTGAACTCGCGGCTCGCGGCTACAACGGCACGCAGTCCGCCTTCGCGGACTTCAACGGCGAGAGGCCCGGGGGCGAAACCCCGGGCCTCGATTGCGTTTGGGCGGGAGCGATGCGTGAGGGATGCGCGCCCGGAGGGCCGGGAACGCGGCGGCCCGCCGGCACCGTCGTCTCCGTGGAGAAGAAGGTGGGGCGGGCCGCCGTGGGCCCGGCGCGGTTGGCAACAGCGGTATCGTTGCCTACCGCGCGCGCAGCCCGGTTCGGCGCCCCAGCGCCGAACACGCCCAAGCCGCCGTTCAGCCGATCCTGAACCTCCGCCGAGATCGCCGGAAGGCTACGCGGCTCCAACCAGCGCGGGGACTTCGTTGTAGAACGGCAGGAGGACCGTGAAGGTGGTGCCGCGGCCCACGGTGCTCTCCACCTCGATGCGCCCGTCGTGCGCCTCCACGAAATCGCGGCAGATGGCCAGCCCCAGCCCCATTCCCTTCCCCTTGGAGGAGATGAAGGGCTCGAAGATGGTCTGCAGCATCTCGGGCGGGATCCCCGGGCCGTTGTCGGTGACGCGCACCTCGGCCTTCCCCGACCGGCGCCCCACCGACACGCGGATCCACGAGGGCTGCTCCTGCCCGTGCATGGCCTCGCGCGCGTTGCGCACCAGGTTCTCGAACACCTGGCGCAGGTAGTAGGCGTCGGCGTAGACCGTGGCCTCGGAGAGGTCGGCGGCCTCCACCATCACCCCCGTGCCGGCCCCCTCGCGCGCCTCCACCTCGGCCACCTGCCGCACCATCTCGTCCAGCCGCAGCGGGCGGCGGTTGAGCGTGCGCTTCGAGCCGCTGGTCCACAGGGAGAGCTCTTCGAACATCTGCACCATCCGCTGGCTTTCGCCCACGATGGTCTCGCACACCTCGCGGCGCTGGTCGGGCCCGTTCACGATGCGCTCGTCCTGCAGGATGTCGGCGTGCAGGACGATGGTCTGCAGCGGGTTCTTGATCTGGTGCAGGATGCGCGCTGTGGCGGTGCCCAGCGCGGCCAGCTTCTCCTCTTCCACCCGCCGCCGGTCGCTGCGGCGCAGCATGGCCACGACCACCGCGGTGGTGAAGATCACCACGCTCACCACCACGATCACGCTGACGGCGACCATCACCTCGTCGGGGGCGGACAGGGGCGCGGCTTGCAGCGTCATCGACACGAGGCGCGGCTGGGAAGGATGATGCGGATGTCGGGTGGCGGGCGGGGCCGGCGGCGCGCCCCGCCGGGCGGGTCAGTCGTCGGCCGCGTGGTCGTCGGTGCGCGACACGGAAAAGGCGATCACCTCGCCCGAGTCCTCGCCGTCGGGCACCACCGTCTCCACGATGATGCGGCGCACCACGTGGCGCGGGTCGTCGAGGCTGACCTCGAACTCGAGCCCCAGCTCGGGCGCGGCGATGTGCGTGCGCACCTTGCGCCCCGGCTCCTGCGCGGGCGGATCGGGATTGCGCACCAGCGTCTTGGTGCTCTGGCGACCGGTGTTCAGCTCGCGCGTGACCTTGACCTGGCGGAACCAGTCGGGCTGGTAGCCGATCAGGTACGTGCGACCGCGCTGGTCCACCCCCTGCCCTTCGCGGTTGTGGCGTGCCATGGCTTTGTCTCCGGCTCGCGCGCGGTGCGTGTGTGACCCCACTCGGTTTTGTCGATTTTTCCGCGGCGCGGCGAAACACATCAAGTAGCGGACCGCCGCGCCTGCAGCCGAGCCTCGCCCTCCCGGCGCGCGATGCAACTGCGCGTAATTCCAAAGATTTGGCTTCGCTTGGAATATTACCGGCTCAGCCCGCACGCGTCAAAATCAGCCCGCTTTCGTACCAGCCGTGCCGCAGGTTGGGGCGACGGCGGGACAGGGAGACGCGTGTCCTGCATGAATTGTCGATAAAGTGCCGTCGCAGCCGGTCCTGTGTGGGGGACAGATGTCGGTGTGCGTCCTCGGCACTGGGGCGGGGGGCGGATGAATCCGCGGCAACAACGACACGAAGTCCGCCTTCGCGGACTACTGGCTTCGGCTCGACCGCGGTTCCGACGCACGCAAGAAGGTCCGCGGCTCCCGATATAGTTTCCGCACGAGTTGAAGGAGCCGGCGCGAAGCGCCCCAGGTCCCTCTCCCAGGTTGGTTTGGGAGAGGGACAGCCGCGCAGCGGCAGGGTGAGGGCCCGCGGGGCTCGGGGCCCAATGAGGAATTTCCGCCGAAGCGGCAGGGTGAGGGCCCCTGGATTCGCGGCTCACGCGCTGTCGGCCCCGAACCGCGGGGGGTAGATTGGGATCGATCCCCCCGATGAACGCACGACCCGAGACGAGTGGATGATGGAGCTGCGAGGAGTGTTCGCCCCGGTCACCACGCCCTTCGACCGCGTGACCGGCGAGGTCGACGCGGTGGCGATGCGCGCGAACCTGCGGCGCTGGCTGGAGGCGCCGCTGGCCGGCGTGGTCCTCTTCGGCAGCACCGGCGAGGGGCCGCTGCTGGACGAGGACGAGAAGGCGCGCCTGACCGAGGCCTCGCGCGGCGTGGTGGACGGCGACCGCCTGCTGCTGGCCGGCACCGGCGCGGAATCGACCCGCGCCACCATCCGCGCCACCGCCGCCGTGGCGAGCGCCGGCGCCGACGCGGTGCTGGTGCAGCCGCCCTCGTACTACCGCCCCGCGATGACGCCCGAGGCGCTGCGCGACCACTTCGCCGCCGTGGCCGACGCGTCGCCGGTCCCCGTCATCCTGTACCAGGTGCCGCCGCGCTTCAGCACGGTGGAGCTTCCGGCCGGGCTGGTGGGCGAGCTGGCGAAGCACCCCAACATCATCGGCATCAAGGATTCCACCGGCGACCTGAAGACGCTGGCCGCGCTGGTGGACGCCTGCGGCCGCAACGCGCGGGTGCTGGCCGGGAGCGGCGCCGCGCTCTACGGCTCGCTCGAGGCTGGCGCCGCGGGCGGCATCCTGGCCGTGTCGCTGCTGGCGCCGGCGGAGTGCGCCGCGCTGCACCGCGCCTTCGTGGAGGAGCGCTTCGCCGAGGCCGGGCGCCTGCAGGAGCGCCTGGCCCCGCTGCACCGCGCCGTGGTGGCGGAGCTGGGCAACCCCGGCATCAAGGTGGCGCTGGACGAGCTGGGGATGCACGGCGGCCTCCCCCGCCCCCCGCTGAAGCCGCTGCGCGAGAAGGAGCGGCGGAAGGTGACGGAGGCGCTCGCGGCGGCGGGGATGGGGACGGCGGCGGTGGCGTGAGGCGGACGCCGCCAACAGGTGCGTGAGTGCGTTTGGACGTCGCGGGCGACCCGGAATTCCGGGCCGCCCGGCGTGTTTCTACGACTGGCCGACGATCCGCGCGCGGGAGCGGAACCAAGGCGTCGATCGTCGCCACGGGCGGCTTCACGCGGGGTGGCGAGCGAGGCGCCGGGAAAGGTACGCGGCGCCGCGCGGCTTTCTACATTCGTTACACACTTGGCGCGGATCTGGCAAAGCACGGCTGTCCCGCCCGCACCCGCTTCGCGCCGCTGCACGTGCCGCGCGACGGGCCGGAGAGGGGCCGGAGAGGGGCGGCGCGAGGTGCCGCGGGCGTGGGCGATTCGCCAACATCCAGCCCCCGCTCCACCGCACGCCGGGCGCGCCGGCGGCCCCACGACGCACGATCGGGAGACGCTCCACCGCACCCATGCTGAAATCGGTCACGCTGCGTTTCGGGGCCCTGGAGGGCGAGCCGGGGCTTACCTTTTCGCCCGGGCCCATGACCGTGTTCGTGGGGCCCAACAACTCGGGGAAGAGCCTGGCGCTGCGCGAGCTGGAGGGCTTCCTGGAGAGCGGCGGCGACGTGGGCGGCTTCATCGTGCAGGCGGTGGATCCCGACCTCCCCGCCGCCGAGGTGGTGCGGCAGATGGTACTCTCGCGCGAGGTGAAGGACGAGACGGGCGACCCGCCGCCGCCGGGGTTCACCCGCGTGGTGCGCCTCCGCTCGCCCGGCGAGCTGAGCCGCCGGCGCGCGGAGGACCCCGCCGAGCCGCTGGAGGAGCAGCTCATCGACCTGGAGGCGGTGACGGCGGCGCTGGGCGACGTGAGCCACCTCTCGCCCGAGCAGTTCGCGCTGGTCTGCCGCGCCGTGCTGACGCTGTTCATGATCCGGCTGGACGGGCAGACGCGCCTGGCGCTCACCCACCCCCGCCCCGCCGGCCGGCGGGGCGACCATCCCGCGCACCACCTGGCCGCGCTCTGGCGCGACGACGCGGCCCGCCACGCGATCCGCGAGATCACCGCCGACGCGTTCGGGATGTACTTCGTGGTCGACCGCACCACCAGCGACGGCCTCTTCCGCATCCGCATGGCCGAGCGCGCGCCGATGGACGTGGAGGAGGAGCAGGGCGAGGACGACCGGGCGATGGCCTTCCTGAGCCGCGCGCACGACGTCGCGCAGCTCAGCGACGGCCTGCGCGCGTTCACCGGGCTCACCGCCGCGGTGATGAGCGCCGACTACCGCATCATGCTGGTGGACGAGCCCGAGGCGTTCCTGCACCCGCCGCTGGCGCGCAAGCTGGGGAAGCGCCTCACGCAGCTCGCCTCGCAGCGCGGCGCCAACGTGCTGGCCAGCACCCATTCGCCCGAGTTCCTGATGGGGTGCGTGCAGAGCGGCCACCGCGTGAACGTGGTGCGGCTCACCTGGCGCGGCGGCGTGCCCACCGCCCGCCTGCTGGGCGCGGGGAAGCTGGACGAGATGATGAAGGACCCGCTGCTGCGCAGCACCGGCGTCCTGGGCGCGCTCTTCCACGAGGGCGCCATCGTGTGCGAGGCCGACGCCGACCGCGTGTTCTACAGCGAGATCAACGAGCGGCTGCTGGCCGCGCGCGCCGGCGGCGCCGACGGGTGCCTCTTCCTGAACGCGCAGAACAAGCAGACGATCCGCCGCATCGTGCGCCCGCTGCGCGACATGGGGATCCCCGCGGTGGCGGTGACCGACCTCGACATCCTGAAGGGGCGCGAGGACTTCCGCGACCTGCTGAAGGCCGCCTTCGTCCCCCAGGTGTTCTGGGAGCCGTGGGAGGAGATCCGCGCCCGCATCTTCCAGAAGATGCGTGGCGAGGACTGGAAGGCCGGCGGCATCTACCGCACCCCGCGCGACGTGCGGGGGATGGCCGAGCTGCTGCTGGCCAACTGCGCCGAGTACGGCCTGTTCATCGTGCCGCCGGGCGAGCTGGAGTGCTGGCTGCCGGAGCTGGAGGTGGGCGGGCACGGGCCCGAGTGGCTGACCGCGGTGTTCCAGAAGATGGGCACCGACCCCGGCTCACCCGAGTACCAGCGCCCGTCGGAGGGCGGGGTGTGGCGCTTCATGCAGCAGGTGGCGCGCTGGATCGCCGACCCACGCCGCAAGGGGATGCGCGACGAGGTGATCCCGCTGGACCACCTCCTCGCGCCACCCAAGGAGGAGCCCGCCGCCAGGGGCACGGCTTCGATGGACGCTACCGTGTCCGCCGCCGCGGAGCCTGCGCGCCCCGCCGAGCGCCGCCCCCGCGACCGCCCGCGCACCGACGCACCGGAGGACCGCCCGCCGCGCGCCGGCCGCCGCGGCGCGAACGGCCACGGGCGCAACGGCAAGCCGCGCGTCGACGAGCGGAAGCCCGCGCGCCACGACCTCATCGACGTCGAGCCGGACGCCGCCGTCGAATCGGTCGAGGCGCTTACGGGCGGCGAGGCGGCGGCGGCGGTGGAGCCGCGGGTGGTGTAGACGCGATTCCCAAGCGCCGCCGGGGGCCCCCTCCCTGGCTCGTTCCTCGCCTGTCCCTCCCCCGTAACTGCACGGTAACTGCACGGGGGAGGGACAACTGCTTCGTGCAGCCAGCGAAGATCCGCGCCCTTCTCGATCTCCGCGTGGCAGGGTGGCGGTGCCTCGGAAATCATCGAAGAACAACGGCGATGATCACGCAGGGTCAGCAGAGTGAGCAGAGAACAGCTGTTGTTTCTGCTGACTCTGCAGACTCTGCGTGACACAAGTCTTTAACGGGATCTCCGTTTCGCTCGACGGTCGGACGTCGCAACCTTCCCCCATCCCCCCCGCCCGTTAGATTTCCCCGCTCGCAGCAAGCGCCTACATCCGACGCCGAAACCAGATGGCCACCGCCGAGACCGAGCTCCTGATCCGCACGCGCCGCGACCTGCACCGGCACCCCGAGCTGGCGTTCCAGGAGCACAGGACCGCCGGCATCGTCGCCGACCGCCTGCGGGCCGCGGGGTACGAGGTGCGGACGGGGATCGCGGAGACCGGCGTGGTGGGCACGCTTCGCGGCGGCGCGGGCGAGGGGCCCACGCTGCTGCTGCGCGCGGACATGGACGCGCTCCCGATCCTCGAGGAGACGCAGCACGACTTCGGCAGCACCGTCGCGGGGAAGATGCACGCGTGCGGGCACGACGCGCACACCGCCATCGGCCTGGCCGTCGCGGAGCGCCTGGCCGCCGGCCGCGACCGGTGGGGCGGCACGGTGAAGTACGTCTTCCAGCCGGCGGAAGAGGGCGGGCAGGGCGCGCTGCGGATGATCGAGCAGGGGGTGCTGGAGGGGGTGGACCTGGCGCTGGGGCTGCACGTGTGGATGGGGCTGCCCAGCGGGATCGTGGGCGTCACGCCGGGGCCGTTCATGGCGTCGGCCGGCGAGTTCGAGCTGACCGTGCGCGGCAAGGGTGGCCACGCCGCCATGCCCGAGCAGACGGTCGACGCGCTGCTGGTCGCCAGCCACGTGGTGGTGGCGCTGCAGAGCATCGTCAGCCGCGGCGTGTCGCCGCTGGAGAGCGCGGTGGTCACGGTGGGCGCCTTCCACGCCGGCACCGCGCAGAACGTGATCGCCGAGACCGCCCGCCTCCTGGGCACCGTGCGCGCCTTCGACGTGGCGGCGTGCGAGGATCTGCCGCGCCGCATCCAGCGCATCGCCGCCGGGATCTGCGAGGCGATGGGGGCGACGTCCGAGTTCCGCTACACGCAGGACACGGTGCCCACCATCAACGACCCGCGCATGGCCGACCTGGTGCGCGCCGCGGCGAGCGAGATCGTGGGGGCGGAGCGGGTGCGCTTCGGGCCCGAGGTGCGCACGATGGCGGCGGAGGACTTCGGCGAGTTCCTGGTGCGGGTGCCCGGCTGCTACTTCTTCGTGGGCGCGATGGACGAGCCGAAGGGCGCCGTCCATCCCCACCACTCCCCCCGCTTCGACATCTGCGAAGAGTGCATGCCGGTGGCGGTGGAGGTGCTGGAACGCGCCGCGCTGCGGGCGCTCGGCGCGGGTTGAATCCCGCAAGCCGTTGCAAATTTAGGAGATAGCGATACGGGTCCGCGTCGCGGTGGCATCGCGGTTGCGTTTCCCACCGGCCCAAGCCGAGGGGCCGCGGTCGAGCCTCCCGGGGGAGCACAGGGACCGGGAGAGGTTCGCCATGAGCACCAAGCGCCACGCACTCCGCACCGCAACGCTCCTCGCCTTCGCAGTGATGCCGGCCGTTCCCGCGGCCGCGCAGCAGCTCCAGCCGGCCAGCCTGCCGGCCGTCACCCCGCGCCAGATCGCCGCCAACGCCCACGCCGCCCTGCTGATGGTGCACGCCCTGGGCAGCCGCGGCGACACCATCGGCGTGGGCACCGGCTTCGTGGTGAGCGCCGACGGCCTCTTCGTGACCAACTACCACGTGATCGAGGAGGCCCAGCGGCTGGTGGTGAGCCTGCTGGAGGGCGGGAAGTACGACCAGGTGCAGTTCGTGGCCAGCGACCCCGCCAGCGACCTGGCGCTGATGCGGATCCCCGCCACCGGCCTGCGCCCGCTGAAGATGGGGAGCGACGCGCGGATGGAGGTGGGCGACAAGGTGTACGTGATGGGGAACCCGCTGGGGATGAGCGGCACCTTCAGCGACGGGATGGTCAGCGGCAAGCGCCCGCTGGAGGGGGTGGCGATGCTGCAGATCAGCGCGCCGATCTCGCAGGGATCCTCGGGCGGGCCGGTGATGAACGAGCGCGGCGAGGTGATCGGCGTGGCCACGATGATGGTGATGGGCGGGCAGAACCTGAACATGGCGGTGCCCGTGCGCTACCTGCGGCCGATGCTGGCGCAGCGCACCTCGCCGCGCCCGTTCTCGCCGGCGGTGCTGGTGGCGAACCCGCAGGCCGGGCTGGCGCTGGTGGGCGACCACGGCGGCCCGCCGCGCCGCGGCGGCCGCGGGGGAGGCGCCCCCGCGCGCCGC
>DASQLJ010000706.1:0-10800 GCA_035630095.1 Longimicrobium sp. | reverse complement strand
CCCTGCAGCCCGCCGGTGTAGGTGAGCGCCAGGGCGATGAAGAGGCCGGAGACGCTCAGCACGCGCAGGAGCTGCGCGCCGATCTCCACCACGGCGGGCTCGTCCATCCCGAACACCGCCAGGAGTTGCCGCGGGAAGAGGAGGAAGAACACCCCGATCCCCACGGCCACCCCCAGGCCGATGCGCGCCGCGGCGTGGACCGCTGCTTCGGCGCGGTCGGGCTTCCCGGCGCCCAGGCTCTGCCCCGCCACCGCGGCCGCGGCGGCCATCAGCCCCACCGACGTCCAGGTGATCAGCGAGAAGAGCTGGCCGTACGACACGGCGAACGCCGCCTGCGCCGCCGCGCTCTGCGGCAGCGAGCCGATGAAGGCCAGCATCAGCACCCCGCCCACGTTCATCGCGATTCCCTGGATGCCGGTGGGAAGGCCGAAGCGGAAGAGCGCGCGGATGATGGACCAGTCGGGGCGCAGGCCGCGCCCGCGCGGGAACGAGACCACCCAGCCGCCGGTCCACAGCTTCACGATCGCGTAGAGCGCCACCAGCCCCCCGGCCAGCGACGTTCCCATCGCCGAGCCGGCGGTGCCGAAGGCGGGGATCGGGCCAAGGCCGCGGATCAGCACCACGTTCAGCACCAGGTTGAGCACCGTCAGCGCGATCCCCAGCACCATGGGGGTGCGCGCGTCGCCGGCCGAGCGCAGCGCGCCGCCCAGCATGAAGAACACCAGCATCCCGCTGCTGCACAGGAACAGGATGCGCAGGTAGGGGAGCGCCTCGGCCTTCACGCCGGGCGCGGCGTTGACCAGCTCCAGGAGCGCCGGCGACAGGAAGTAGCCGAGCGGCGCCATCACCAGCAGCGCGATCCCGATGGCGGTGAGGAACGCCTGGTAGACGGTGCGGTCCACCCTGTCTTCGTCGCCGGCGCCGGCGAAGCGGGCCACCAGCACGCCCATCCCGCTGAACAGCGACGAGATGAAGACGATGACCACCAGGAAGATCTGCCAGGCCACGCCGATGGCCGCGTTGCCGGTGAAGCCTACCATGCGGCCCACCACCACGTGGTCGACGATTCCCTGCAGCCCGCCGATCACGTTGGTCAGCATGGTGGGCCACGCGATCTTCCACACGGCCGGGAACAGCGGCCCCTCCACGATCGAGCGGTCGTACCGCCGCGTGCCCGCGGGTGGCGGTGCGGGGAGAGCGGGCGCGGTGTCGGCCGCGGCGGGAACGGTGGCGTCGGGCACTGGGCGGGGTTGGGCGGAGATGAGGACGCGGCGACGGTGCGTCACGAACGCCGTTGAAGACGCGCCCGTGGAGCGCTGCTCCGGCTTCGGGCGAAGCGATGCCCTGCCGGTCCACGGGTGGAAGGGCGCCGAGCGGTAGTCGTGTCGTGACGATCCACCGGCCCTTAATGGTGGGGCAGCAGACCATCGAGCGCCACCACTTGTCCAGCATCCCCTCACGCTCCAGGCGATGAGCGTGTCGTCCGCCGTCTGGCGCTGGTCGGCCGCCGAGCGGGCGGATAGCTTTCACGCGTCGACACTTCAACCGCGCCGCCATCGGCGCGGCCGCGGCCGAGGGGCGCTGCAACGGACCAGTGGGTCCGCTACGCTCGGCGGCGGAACGAATGCTCAAGGGCGTCCGCTTCTCAACGTCAGGAGAAAGCGCCGTGAGCGAGCACGTGCACGCCGGAAAGGCGGCGGAGGGGCGGGAAGTCGGCCGGGTCGCCGCACTGTGGCGCTACCCGGTCAAGTCGATGGCCGGCGAGGCGTTGGAGGCGGTGGAGGTGGGATGGCACGGCTTGGCCGGCGACCGCCGCTGGGCGTTCATCCGCGGGGGGATGGAGCGAAGCGGGTTTCCGTGGCTCACCATCCGCGAACGTCCCGAGATGAGCCTCTATCGCCCGCGCTTCGCCGAGCCCGGCCGCCCCGACGGCTCGGCCACGCTCGTGCGCACGCCGCGCGGCGACGAATACGACGTGGTGGACCCCGCGCTCGCGGCGGAGCTGGGTGATGGCGCGCGCGTGATCAAGCAGGACCGCGGCGCGTTCGACACGATGCCGCTCTCGCTCATCACCACTCGCACGGTGGACGGTCTCGCCGCCATGGTCGGCGCCGAGCTCGACATCCGCCGCTTCCGCCCGAACCTGCTCGTGGAAGCGGTGGACGACGGAGATTTTCCCGAAGATGCGTGGGTGGGCGCGGTGCTGCGCATCGGCGGCATGCGGATGCGCGTGGACAAGCGTGACGGGCGGTGCGTGATGGTGAACGTGGATCCGGCGACGCTGGAGCGGAACCCCGCCGTCCTGCGCGCCATCGCCCGCGAGCGCGACGCCTGCCTGGGCGTCTACGGCTCGACGGTGGAGTCGGGGCGCGTGGCGGTGGGCGACCCCGTGATCATGGAGTGAGCGCGGTTGGATCCACCCCCTGGCCACGCGTGATGTTGGCCGAGCGGAAGTCGGACCGCTCTCGCTCCACACAATAAACAGCAGGAGGCGGAGAACCTTCTCCGCCTCCTGCTGCTTTTTTCCACTGCTGGAGTGGAACGCGGTTCCTGCGGGAGAACGCCTGGGACGAAAACGTGGCGGCGCTGGAAAGTGCCCCCATCAACCAAGCCAAAAGCTCCGGCGAAATCGGCTGCGGCGAAGCGGGCACCCGCCGCGGCGCCACGGACCCGCCCCGCTCCTCCAGGTGGCGGAAAGCCGAAGAGCCGCAGGTAGCCCGCGGCTCTTCGGCGACTCTGCCGTGCCGTCACCTGCGCGCCCTCGGATTCGTCTCCCTCTTCAGTACTGCTCCTCGAACAGCACCACGATGCGCTCCAGGGCGCGGGCCAGGATCGGCCGGCGCTCCCATTCGGCCAGGCGGATCTCGCGGCTCTGCTGCAGGTCGGCGAAGAAGGTGTCGGTGAGCTCGGCGGCGAACCCCTTGTCGGCGATGCCGATCACCGCCTCCTGGTTCAGCTCCTTGCTGCGGATGTCCATGTTCGCCGAGCCGACCACCCCCCACAGGCCGTCCACCACCAGCGCCTTGGTGTGCATCATGGTGCGCTGGTACTCGTAGATGCGCACCCCCGCCGCCAGCAGCCCGCGGTAGTAGAAGTGCCCCGCCAGCCGCACGATCTTCACGTCGGTGAACTTGTTGGGGAGCAGCAGGCGCACGTCCACGCCGGCGCGCGCGCGCTCGGCCAGCGCGCGCCGCATGTCGCGGTCGGGGACGAAGTACGCCGAGGTGAGGTAGATGCTCTCCTTCGCGCACGTCAGCGAGGTCCAGTAGAAGAGGCGCAGCGGGTGCGAGCCCTCCGCCGGCGAGCTGATCACGGTGATGTGGCGCGAGATCCCCTCGGCGCCCGGGGTCTCCGCCACCTGCTCGGAGCTGGGGAAGTGGTCGTCGCCCAGCAGGATCTCGCCGGTGCTGTTGGCCCAGAGCTGCGTGAACGCGCTCTGGAGGTTCACCGCCAGGCACCCGCGCACCTCCACCATGATGTCGCGCCAGTGTTCGGGGTCCTGCGCGTCGCCCTGCCACTTGTCGCCCACGCTGGCGCCGCCGGTGAAGGCGACCTTGCCGTCCACCACGATCGCGCGCCGGTGGTTGCGCCGGTAGAACGCGGTCAGCTTCCCCACGCGGAAGGGGTTGAACCAGCGCACCCGCCCGCCGGCCTCGCCCAGCTCCTTGAAGCGCCGGTGCGGCGCGCGCCAGGCGCCCATCCCGTCCAGCATCACCCGCACCTTCACCCCCGCCCGGGCGCGCTCGATCAGCACGTCCAGCACCTGGTCGCTGACCTCGCCCTTCTCCCAGATGTAGGTCATGAAGTTGATCGTCTTCTCCGCACGCCGGAGCGCCTCCAGGATGGCGGGGAAGATCTGGTCGCCGTTGTTCAGCAGCCGCGCGGTGCCACCGCTCTGCAGCGGCTCGTTCAGCAGCCCGCTGAGGCTTTCCAGGAAGCGCAGCGAGCCGGGCGCGGGGCGCGCGTAGACGGTGAGCCGGCGCGGCCGCCGGCCCAGCGCCAGGAACATGGTGGCGAATGCCCAGGCCGTGGCGGCCACGCCCACGATGAAGAACAGCGAGATCCACCACGGCCAGTCGATCCAGTCCGTCCACCGCATGATCACGCGGAGCCTCGCTTCACGGCGCGCCGATCCCCGCGGGCGGACGCGGCGGGTTGGGGGGAGGCGGATTGGGAGGCTGCCCCGGCGGCGGCTGCCCGTACGGCGGCTGTGGGCCGAAGGGCGGCTGGTGCGGCGGCGGCCCCGGGCGCACGGGGGCCACGGGGAGCGCCAGGCCGCGGTCGCGGATCACCACCGTCTCGGTGATCTTGTCCTGGATCGCCTGGCGGTTGCGGTCCCAGTACACCTGCAGGTAGCCGAGCAGGCCCGTGACCAGGCCCGCCGCGTAGCCGCCGAAGCGCTCGAAGCTGGACCACAGTGTCATCGGCCCGCCGTCCAGCCGCAGCACGCGGATGCCGAACACCTTCTTCCCCGGCGTCTGTCCCTTGAACATCGCCGTGAAGAAGGTGAAGTAGAGTCCCGTCCACCCGAATCCGATCCCCAGGTCGTCGAGCCATTCCCGGAGCGTGGCGAGCATGCCACGGCTCTCCAGCTTCTCGTTCTCCTGCGTCAGCTCCTGCTTCTGCTCCTCGAGCTCGCCCACGCGCCCGCGCAGCTCGGCCAGCGAGTCGTGCGCGAACGTTGAAGCAAGCTTCGGGCGCAGCGCCTCCGCACGCGTGCTGTCGCCGCCGCGGATCGCCGCCACGTAGGCCGCGGCGAGCGAGTCCGGGTCGGTCGGCACCGTGTCCGCGCGCGTGGCGGCGGCCGAGTCGCCGGCGGCCGGGGGGAGGGTGTCGGCCGGGGGGAGCGCGGCGCGGACGCCGGCCTGCACCGCCGGGGGCCGCTCCTTCGCCGCCTCCACCAGCGACGCCCGGATGTCCGCGTTGGACATGTTCATGTCGCGCATCTGGCGCACGCCGGCCTCGGCGGCGGCGTGGCCGGCGGCCGAGTCCTCGGCGGTGGCCAGCGCGCGCACGGCCAGCCCGCCGCGGACGAGGGTCCCCACCGAGATGTTGCGCCGCACGGTCCCGCCGCCGCCCGCGACGGACGCGGTGGCGGCCGGGGCGTCGTCGTCTTCCTCCACCACGGCGCCCACCGCGGTGCGCCCGCGCTGCCACACCCAGAGCGCCGCCACGAACAGCATCAGCGTGCCCACGCCCCGGAAGGCCACGCGCGCCGTTTTCGAGAAGAAGCCGCCCTGGTTCCCCAGCCGCTTCCCCGCGAACCAGAAGAACGCCGCCGCCGCGGCCACCGCGAACAGGATCTTGCCGCCCACGTTGGCCACGATCGACACCAGCAGCAGGTCCAACAGGATCGCCGCCAGCCGCCGCGACGGCGACGCCAGCGGCAGCCCCAGCAGGTGCGGCGCCACGTGGAAGCTCTCGGGCGTGATGATCTTGCGTGGATCGAAGCCGGGCTGGGCGTGCGGGTGCGCCATGGTTCGCGTGCGCGGGGTTGCGTGAATGGCCGGGGCGGGCGCGGAGGGCGCCCGGCGGCGTGCAGGGGATACGTGGGGGAGCACTTTGGAGATTCGGGCGGAATCTAGCGATGGGCCGGGCGGCGGGCCAATCATCGGCGGCGGGGAAGTGCCCCGGCGCCAAGTTCCCGGCGCCAGGTCCTGGGTCCTTTAGACCGGCTCCGCACCCATTCGCCGCATTCGTCGTGGGGTCCGCTACGGTTTTCCTGGCCGCATGACTGGACAGGCCGGCGGCGCCTCGCCCGCGAACCGTTCGGCATTGTGTGTCGGATTAGGATAGGTTAAACTTGGGGGCCAATACGTTTGTTTCCTGCCAGCGCCGTGGCGGGCGCATCGGCGAGGAACGTCCTGCTCGTATCGAGCAGCCTTTCACGCCCGCTTGCGGGCACCCCCAACCGAAGGGAAAACAGAATGTCCAGCATCGGCCGGCGCGCGTTCGCGCGCATCCTGCTCGCCTCCGGGCTCGTCTTCACGGCAGCCTGCGGCAACGATCTCACCACCGCGACAGAGGCCCCGAAGGCGCCGCGGCGCACCCTGACGATCGACCCGAACGCCTACTACGTCATCCGCAACGTGAGCAGCGACAAGGTCATGGACGTCTCGGACGCCGGCTGCTGCAACGGGGCCTCGCTCCATCAGTGGGAGTATGAGGGCCTGACGAACCAGCAGTGGCGCATCGTGGACCTGGGCAACGGCTATTACAAGATCGTGGCACGGCACAGCGGCAGGGTCATGGATGTCCAGAGCGCCTCGCAGTACAACGGGGCAAAGCTCCACCAGTGGGGGTATGACGGCTCCACCAACCAGCAGTGGACCATCAACGATGCGGGGAACGGCGCCTACTACATCCAGGCGCGGCACAGCGGCAAGGTGGCGACGGTCAGCAACGGCTACGCTTACGACTACTTCCTGTACGACAACGGGGCAGGGATCCGGCAGTATGGGTACAGCGGCTCGTGGACGCAGCACTGGTATATCGAGGAGGTCTAGCAGCCCGTTCTGGCGCTCGTACGCGATCCAGCCCGACGCCCGAAGGCTGAGATAATCTCACGGAGGATACGGAGGTCACAGAGGAAATGGTGCATTTCCCCTGTGACCTCCGTGCCCTCTGTGAGAGCCGATTCGGTTTCGGCGTGCGACGAATATGGATCGAATGAGGCGCAATCAGCCCGCGAGCTTCTCGCGCACGCCGGTGGCGATCAGCGCCTCGAGCCGGCCCCGGGTGCGGCACTGCGCTGCGCCGGCACCGGTGCCTTCGTTGCTGTGCCCCACCGCCTCGACCACGCTGTCCAGCCGCGACCCGGCCGCCGTCGCGCTGACGGCCGTGCTGACGGTGAAGCGGATGGTGTACTCCGCCGCCAGCGCGCCGCCGAACGACCCCTGCCCGCAGTCGAAGTAGCGCGTGGCGGGCTCGCCGGAGAAGCGCCGCGTGAAGCTGGTCGCGCCCGAGACGGTGCGGCGGCCCGGGTCGGCGGAAAGGGAGAGGCCGAGCTCCTGGTACACCTGCGGCAGCACCTGCCACACGCGCCCCACCGGCGCGTCCACGCTCGCGGAGATCACGCGCGTCTCGGTGCTGGTGGTCACGTGCACGCCGTCGCCGGTGACCTGCACGGGCGCCGCCGGGCGCTCCACGGGCGCGGCCACCGTGGCGACCGCGGGTCCACACGCGGCCAGCGCGGCCGCGGCGAGGGTGCACGCGGCAATGGGAAGGAGGATCGGGCGCATGGGGAATGCTCGGGTGTAGAGTGGGTGCGGACGGGTGGCGTCGGGTCTGAAGATTATTGCCGATGCGCCCGACGTCAAAATGCGGGCGGGATGATTCGCGACGCCGCATCATGCCAGGTCGTCGTGGACTCCCACGAAAATCGCCGTTGAAGTCCGCGAAGGCGGACTGCGTGCCGTTGTAGCGGCGAGTTTACTCGCATATTGCCCCCTCGCCCCCCGCAACGCCACCCACCATTCGCCATCGCCACCATTGCTACGGAGGGATGCTCTTGACCTGAGTGAACTACATCTGTAGAATCTACAAGTGTAGTTCACCCTCGGCTCAGGAGCAACAATGGGCGATTTACCGCGGCTCCGTTCCTCGCGCGCGACGGCGGCGTGTCTGTTCGCGCTTCTCGCCGCGCCCATCGCGCTGCATGGGCAAACCGCGGCGCCACGGTTCTTCGCGCCGGGCACGATCACCATCGCCGAGGCGACGACGTACCGGCCGACGTTCGGGGCGGATGGGCGGTGGGTGATCTACTCGATGGAGGTCGGCGGGGGGTACGTGCTGCTGGAGAGCCGGCGGGCGGGTGCGGGGTGGACGGCGCCGCGGCTGCTCCCCTTCTCCGGCCGCTGGTCCGACGCGGAGGCCGCGCTCTCGCCCGACGGCCGCGTGCTGGTGTTCGCCTCCAAGCGCCCGCGCGCCGACAGTGCCGCGCGGACGGACTACGACCTGTGGATGGTGGATCGAACGGCCGGTGGAAGCTGGGGCGAGCCCCGCCCGCTCGACGCGCTCTCCACCACCGCGAACGAGCTGTATCCCTCGCTCACCCGCGACGGCACGCTGTACTTCACCCGCAGCTCGCCCGACGGCTCCGACCTGTGGCGCGCCGAGGGCCGCGGGGGCGGCTACACGGCTCCCGTGCCCGTCGCCGAGATCAACACCGACCGCCGCGAGTCCAGCGCCTGGGTCGACGCGGCCGAGCGGGTGATGCTGTTCGAATCCAATCGCGCGGGGAGCCTGGGCGGCAACGACCTGTTCGTGAGCTGCCGGACGGGCGGCGCGTGGGGGCCGCCGCGCCGCCTCGACGCACCGGGGAACTCGGCCGACCACGACGGCTCGGGCGTGCTCTCGCCGGACGGGCGGACGCTCTACTTCACCAGCAACCGCCGCACGCCCGCGGGCGCGGTCCTGGGCCACGGCACCACTTACCCCGACCTCCTCCGCCGCCTGCGCGCGCCCGGCAACGGGCGCTGGCACACCTACGAGATGCCGGTGCCCTTCGACTGCTAGCCGGCGATCGCCTCCACCACCAGCAGCGACCACGGCCATCCCGCTCCGCGCACCTCCGCCTGGCCCACGCGAAACCCGGCCGCGGCGAGCAGCGCCGTCGTCTCCGCGAGCGAGTACATGCGGCGGTAGGGGTTGCGCGTCACCCGCAGCCACGCGTTCAGCACGCGCATGGGGAGGCGGTCGCGCGCCCAGTCCACCAGCAGCAGCCGTCCGCCGCGGCGCAGCACGCGGCGCGCCTCGGCCAGCGCGCCCGCGGGATCGCCCCAGTCGTGCAGCGACGAGGCGCAAACGACGGTGTCGATCGAACCGTCGCGTACCGGCAGCGCGGCCGAGTCCGCGGCGAGCAGCGCGGCGGGGATGTCGGACGGACGGACGCGGGACGATGCGGCGAGCAGCATCTCCGGCGAGAGGTCGGCGCCCAGGTAGCGGTTCACGCGGGCGTCCCACTCGCGCAGGCGGGGAAGGAGGTTGCCGGTGCCGCACCCCAGGTCCAGCAGGTTCCCCGCCTCGCGCTCCGCCAGATACGGGCGCAGCAGGTCCAGGCTGTGGCGGTTGTACGCCGCCCAGCGCCGGTCGTACCGCTCCGCCAGCCGCGCGTATTCCCCACGAACGCCGCCGCGATCCCCGTCAGCGCTCACGTCTTCGCCCCACCTGTATCAACCATCATCATCCCCGTTCGACCAGACCAGTCGCCCCGCGATGCCGTCCCCATCCGGTGAAGCCTCGCGCAGTTTGCGAGGCTTTTCGTAGTTGTTGCTGCGACTTCAGTCGCCGGTCCACGAACTCGGCCCCCAACTCTGGCGCCGGCCAAAACATCGAAGCTCCGGCCCCGCTCGTCCCGATAGCAGCAGAGGCACGGAGAACGATGCGTCCTCCGTGCCTCTGCCTGATTCTGGATCTCGTCTACGGACCTGCCGATCTACATCTGCTTGTAAGCCGGGCCGCTGCCGCCCTCGCGCGGGGTCCAGCGCGGGCCCACGACGTCGGTGGCCTTGCAGTCGATGCAGTTGGGGGCGTTCACCACCAGGGTGTCGCCGCTGCGCTCGTACACGCCGGCGGGGCACACGTGCGAGTAGAAGTCGGCCACCTTCCCGTCCACGTCCTTCCCCACGATCAGGTGGCTGGGGATGTCGTCGCGGGTCTGGTTGCCGCTCTTGAACACCGCGTCCACCTTGCTGAACGTCAGCGTGTTGTCGGGGACGAACGGCCCCTCCGCGGCCACGTCGCGCTCCGCCTCGGCGTCGGCGTGCATGGCGATGCGGCCGCCGGGGAAGCGCCCGCCGGTCAGCGTCATCAGCCCCGCCTTGAGGCCGCCCATGAAGAAGCCGCTCTTGAACGCGAGGCGCATGTTGCGCGTGCGGTGCAGGTCGGCCACCACGTAGCTCAGGTCGAGCTGCCGGTCGTAGGCACCCAGCGACTCCTGGCTGGTGTCGTCGTTCTTCAGCCCGTCGAAGATGGCGCGGGCGGCGTAGATGCCGCTCTGCATCGCGTAGTGGATCCCCTTCAGCGACGGCACGTCCACCAGCCCGGCCGTGTCGCCGATCATCGCCAGCCCGGCGCCGGTGCGGCGCTGGGGGAGGGCGTAGTAGCCGCCCTCGGGGATCGTCTTGGCGCCCCACTCCACCATCTCGCCGCCCTCCAGGTACTTCCGGAAGAACGGGTGCAGCTTCATCCGCTGCAGCAGCTGGTGCACGTCCAGCGTGCTCGCCTTGTAATCGAGCCCGACGACGAGACCGAGGGCCACCAGGTTGGGCCCCAGCGCGTACATGAAGCTGCCGCCGAACGCGTCGCGCGGGAGCGGCCACCCCAGCGTGTGCACGATCCCCTCGAACGGCACCTTCGTCTCCCACAGCTCCTTCACGCCCAGCGCGAAGATCTGCGGGTTCTCCGAGCCGATCCCCTGCCAGTCGCGGTACGCCTGCCCCAGCGGGCCGCGCGTCCCCTCGGCCAGCACCGTGACCTTCGCGGTCAGGTCCGTCGGCGGCTCGGCGCCGGGGCCGGCCGTCCCGTCGCGCTTGAGGCCCGATGGCGTGGTGCGGCAGCCGATCACGCGCTGCCCGTCCACCAGCAGCGAGTCGACCGGGAAGCCGGGGAGCACGTTGATCTCCAGCGCCTCGGCCTGCTGCCCCAGCCAGCGCACCATCTCGCAGATCGAGCCGATGTAGTTGCCGTGGTTCCGCATCGGCGGCGGGGTGGGCAGGCGCACCTGGCCCTTCTCCGTCAGCAGCAGGACCTTTTCCTTCTTCACCTCGGCGCGGAAGGGGAAGTCGCCGTCCTTGAGGT
>DASQLJ010000705.1:0-18451 GCA_035630095.1 Longimicrobium sp. | reverse complement strand
GCGACTTCCGGCAGCTTCTGGTGACCTCCGGCAGCTTCCGGAGAGCACAGATGGCAAAATTGCGGATCCCGGAAGTTCTGGACAAGCTTCATGGCGCGTTAGAGCACTGGCGCCTGTCTACGTCACAACCGACGGGTAAAGGGGTCCAGAACCGTTCGTGGCCGAGACAGCCCCTCGACGTACCTCCAGACGGCGCGGCAGAGTGGGTGTTCACTCACCTGGACGGCGGCGACAAGCGGCTACGCCTTCGTCCGCGCCAGCCGCGGCGAACTGGTGAACGCCGAGGCCGTAGAGCGCATCGTCCGCAACGCCACACTGGCTGCGTAGCGCCACCGTGCACGTGAGCCGCCGCCGCGCCCCCGACGTGTGGACCCGGCTAGCCTTACTGCGCGTACCGCAGGATGTCGTAGAGGAAGCGGATCCCCCAGCCAAGGTTCTCGATGCTGATCCGTTCGTCGTTGCCGTGCATCATCTTCTGGTGCTCGGCCGACTCCACCTTGAATGGGTCGATGCCGTAGGTGACGATGCCCAGCCTGCGGTAGGTGGGCCGGTCGCTCGCGGCCGTGAACATGGGCGTGGTGACCAGCGCGCCGGGATCGCGCTCGCGGGCGGCGCGCTCGATGGCGCGGAAGAGCTCCGTGTCCACCGGGTTCTCCAGCGGCGTCTTGGGGGCCATGATCGTCGTCCAGGTGATCGCCGAGTCGGCGGCGATCGCCTTCAGCGTGGCCAGCACCGAATCGGGGTTGGCCGACGGGAGGAGGCGGATGTCGATCTCGGCGACGGCCTCGGCGGGGATCACGTTGGTCTTGTTGGAGCCCGTCAGCACCGTCAGCGAGATGGTGTTGCGCAGGATGGCGTTCCAGTAGACGTCGGAGAGGATCCACTCGCGCGCCCGCGGCTCCGCCAGCGCCGCGCGCACGTCCGCCAGCCACGCCCGCCGCTCGCCCTCGTAGTTGCGCGAGATGTCGCGGAAGTACTTCTCCACGCCGGGCGTCACCTCCAGCGGCGTCTCGTACGCCGCGATGCGGGCGAGCGCGGCCACCAGCCGCGGCACCGGGTTCTCGCGCGTGGGGCGCGAGGCGTGGCTGGGCGTTCCCGCCACGCGCAGCCGCTGCCAGAGCGTGCGCTTCTCCGCCACGCCCACGCCGTAGAGCTGCAGCCGCCCGTTCTCCACGGGGATGTCGCCGCCCTCGGTGAGCAGGAACTCCACGTCGCGCAGCAGCTCCGGGTGCCGGTCCACGAACGCCACGGCGCCCGTCGAGCCCAGCTCTTCGTCGGCGTTGGCGATGTAGACGATGTCGCGCGTGAGCCGCACGCCGCTGCGCTTCAGGGCGATCATCGCCATCAGGTGGGCCACGCCGTCGCCCTTCATGTCGATGGCGCCGCGGCCCCAGACGTACCCGTCGCGCACCACGCCGCCCAGCGGGTCCACGCTCCAGCTCGCCGCGTTCGCCGGCACCACGTCCATGTGGTGCACCAGCGCGATCCCCCGCTTCGATCCGTCGCCGGGGAGGCGGGCGTAGAGGTTGGCGCGGCCCACCCCGAGCACGTCCTCGTCCAGCACCTGCGCCTCGATCCCCTCGCGCCGCAGGATCGCCGCCAGGAACTCCGCCCCCGCCTTCTCGTTCCCCGGTGGATTGGTGGTGTTCACGCGGATGTAGTCCGCGAGCACCCGCGCCGCGTCGTCGCGCAACGCGTTCCAGTCGACGGGGCGCTGGGCGCGGGCGGGCACGGAGGCCAGTATCAGCGGAACCAGGAGGAGGAGCCTGCGACGCATCGACGTGTCTCTGGATGGTAGGAATCGGGGTGGGACCCGCGAAGATAAGCCGCCGAGCGCGCGTCAGGTAGATTCCGCGCGAACGCCGCGAGGTCCGCGCCCTTGCCCGGACGCGGGCATTGGCTCACGGATGTGATTCGAACGGCTTCTCTCACAGAGGGCACGGAGGACACAGAGGAACTGCGAAGATTCTCCCGGCGGAGCAGCTTCCGTAACAGCAATCACACAGAGGTACCAGAGAACCAGAGCACCAGAGGCGTGGCCTCCGCATCGAGCCGATCTTCCGCCGTTCGCGTGAGACGGGTCGCGCCGGATTCGGCGTCAGGCGGCGACGCTCGCCCGCGCCTCGTCGCAGTCGGCGCAGCCGGCACCGGGGGGATGGAGGAAGAGGAGCGGGTCGGCGGCGAGGTGCTCCAGCGTCACCGACACGATGTCGCGGGCGCGGGCGAGGCGCGCATGCGCATGTCCCACTCGCCCCTCGCGCTGGAGGCCGCGCCCCCGCAGCCACCCGTCCGCCAGGGCGAAGCGCTCGCAGCAGTGGTCGTTCTCGCCGTATTCCACGCGTACCGGGCGGCCGTCGCGGAGCACGGTGCAGTACCTGGGGACGCGGTACGGAACGCCGGCGAGGAGCTCGGCCAGGTGCAGCGTGGTGTCGGCGTCGTGGCCCACGCCCAGCAGCAGCACCTGGCCGTCCAGCTCGTGCACGCGCCCCGCGGGGCTTTTGGGGATGTGGGGCGGGAGGGGGAGCGGATCGGCGGTGATGCGCGCGGCGTGCGGGCCGGCCGCCGCGAACGCCTGCTGGTGGTCGCTCCGCAGCACGCCGGGGAGGCGCCAGAAGGTGTCCGCGACCACGCCCAAATCCTCCGACGCCGGCGTCGCGGCCCGGTCGAACGGCGTGTCGTCGTCGCCGGACCACGCCGGCATCACCAGCGTGCCGCCGGGGCCCAGGGCATCGCGCAGCGCCTCGATCAGCCCCGGCGGCCCGCCCTGCACCGGCCGCACGGCGCGGAACGAGGTGTGGACGAGCAGCACGCCGCCCGGCTCCACCCCCAGCGCGCGGAGCTGCTCCGCCACGGCGACCCGGGAGAGCTCGCCGCGTTCGGTCTCCGTCTCCATCATCCCCCCGTCGTTCCAGATCCGTTTCGCCTCGGCCGGTGAATGGAATCGCCGGCCGCCAACTCGCCGCCCGCTCGGAGACTTGGCGCGCACCGGAGCGCGCCCACCAGAATACCTCCGCCATGCGCCGCGGGGCAGGGCGACACGTGGCATCCGGGCCGGGGGTGGCCCGCATCGTGCTTGAACTCACGGGTTCCGGTGCGCGGAGTGGCCGCGTGCCTTTTTACCTCTTCGCGTGGAGCCTTTCACGCCCAGAGCTGCCCGGGCCGCGATGGAATCCGAGGTATACTGCAGGTTGGCCGGCGCGCTCGCCGAGCGGTTGCGCGAGAACCGCGAGGAGCTCACGCGGCGATGGCTGGAACGCATCGCGGCGCGGGTGGAGATCGATCCCAACAAGGTGTTCCCCACCAACGAGCTGCTCGACCACGTTCCGCTCCTGATGGACCGGATCGCCGACTACCTGCAGAACCCCGAAGACGAGATCACCGCCGACGCGCCGGTGACGGGCAAGGCCATCGAGCTGGGCGAGCTGCGCTGGTCGCAGGGCTTCGACGCGCACGAGATCCTGAAGGAATACGAGATCCTGGGCGGCGTGCTGTTCGCCTTCCTGGTGCGCACGGTGGACGAGATCGACGAGGAGTGCCCGCCGAGCGAGCTGCTGACCTGCGCGCACCGGGTGTTCCGCGCCGTCGCCGTGATCCAGCAGGTCACCACCTCGCACTACCTTCGCCTGGCGGCCGAGCGGGTGAGCGAGCGCGAGCAGCGGCTGCGCGGCTTCAACCGCATGGTCACGCACGAGCTGAAGAACCGCATCTCCTCCGTCCTGGGCGCCGGGCAGCTCCTGGCCGACCCGGAGATCGCCACCAACGACGCCCAGCGCGCCCGCTTCGCGCAGATGGTGGTGCACAACGCCGAGGGGATGCAGGCGGTGCTCGAGAACCTGCTCGAGCTCTCGCGGATGGAGTCGAGCTCGCGCCAGCAGCGCAACGTGCTGCTGCCGCGCGTGGCCGCCGAGGTGTGCCGCCAGCTCCGCGACATGGCCGGCGCGCGCCAGGTGCAGGTGCGCATCCGCGACCTGCCCGAGGTGGAGGTCAACGCCGCCGCGGTGGAGCTGGTGCTGAGCAACTACGTGTCGAACGCCATCAAGTACTCCAACCCCGACGCCGACGAACGCTGGGTGGAGGTGCACGGCCGCCTCTGCACCGAGGTCACCAGCGGGTGCGAGCTGCTGATCGAGGTGAAGGACAACGGCCTGGGCGTGCCGGAAGACCGGCGCGAGGGGCTGTTCACCCGCTTCTTCCGCGCGCACGGCGACACGGTGACGGGGGTGGAGGGCACCGGCCTGGGCCTCAGCATCGTGCGCGACACGGCGGAGGGGCTGGGCGGCCGCGCCTGGGCCGAGTTCGACGAGGTCGCCGGCTCGCGCTTCTACATCGCCCTCCCCTGCCGCCGCGAGGCCGAGCGCGCGCTCGCGCGGTCGGAGGCGGGGGCAGCCGGCGCGGCGGCGGCGTAGCGCTCGGCGCACGGCCGACGCGCCTCGCCGGGATCCGTCCAAGCAGCGGAAAACGGGGGTTGATGACGACGCCCGCTCGCCTTTGTACGCGAGCGGGCGTAGTATTTTCATCTACCGAACAACGTTCGCCGATGGGATGGCCGACGAGTCGGGCCGCATCGCTCCATCTCCAGAAGTCGTACTCCGCCGCATGTGCACCATCGCACCGACGCTGGATGGGACCCGCCACGCCTCCGCGGATTCGCCGGAGGGCGAGACCGTGCACGTCGCCATCGTCGGCGCCGGGTTCGGCGGGGTGGGGACGGCGATCCGGCTGAAGCAGGAGGGGATCGTTGACTTCGTGATCCTGGAGCGCGCGGACGACATCGGCGGGACGTGGCGCGACAACACGTACCCGGGGTGCACCTGCGACGTGCAGAGCCACCTCTACTCCTTCTCGTTCGCGCCCAACCCCGCGTGGAGCCGCACCTTCAGCCCGCAGCCGGAGATCTGGGCGTACCTCAAGCGCATCGCCCGCGAGAACGGGGTGATGCCGCACGTCCGTTATGGCCACGAGGTCCGCGGCGCCGCCTGGGACGAGGCCGCGCAGCGCTGGCGGATCGACACGGCGCACGGGCCGGTGACGGCGCGGGTGCTGGTGCTGGCGTCGGGCGCGCTGAGCGACCCCGTCATCCCCGATCTCGACGGGATGGAGACGTTCCGCGGCGCCGCCTTCCACTCCGCGCACTGGGACCACGACGTCGACCTGGCCGGCAAGCGGGTGGCGGTGATCGGCACCGGCGCGTCGGCGATCCAGTTCGTCCCCGCGATCCAGCCGCTCGTCGCCCGGCTGCACCTGTTCCAGCGCACCGCGCCCTGGGTGATCCCGCGGCACGAGCGCGAGATCGGCGACCTGACGCACGGCGTTTTCCGGCGCGTGCCCGCCGCGCAGAAGCTGCTGCGCGGCGCCATCTACCTGCAGCGCGAGGCCACGCTCGGCCTCTTCCGCCACCCGGCCGCGATGCGCCTGGCGCAGCGCGCGGCGCTCCGGCACCTGCGCAAGTCGGTCGCCGACTCCGTGCTGCGCGAGAAGCTGACGCCCGACTTCACCATGGGGTGCAAGCGGGTGCTGATCAGCAACGACTACTATCCCGCGCTGGCCCGGCCTAACGTGGAGGTGGTGGCGGAGGGGATCGCCGAGGTGCGCGCGCACTCCGTCGTCTCGACGGACGGCGTGGAGCGGGAAGTGGACGCGATCATCCTCGGCACCGGCTTCCGGCCGACCGATCCGCCGCTGGCGCCGTACGTGCGCGGCCGCGGCGGCGTGTCGCTGTCGGAGGCGTGGGCGGGGAGCCCGAAGGCGCTGGCGGGGACAACGGTGGCCGGCTTTCCCAACCTCTTCATCCTGATGGGCCCCAACACCGGCCTGGGCCACACCTCGGTGCTCTACATGCTGGAAGCGCAGTTCGACCACGTCCTGGGCGCGCTGGCGCACATGCGCGGGGCGGACCTCGCCGCCGTGGAGCCGCGGGCCGAGGCACAGGCGGCGTACGTGGCCAGCGTGGACCGGCGGATGCGCGGCACGGTGTGGGTGAGCGGCGGCTGCGCGAGCTGGTACCTGGATGCCACCGGCCGCAACTCCACCCTCTGGCCCGACACCACCTATCGCTTCCGCCGCCGCGTCGCCCGCTTCCGTCCGGACGAGTACCGCGGCGAGCCGGCGCGCGACCCGTCCCCCGCCGCGGCGGTGCGGGGATGACGGTGACGAACGCCCGCGCGCCCGACCGCCGTATCACAGTCGCCGAGCACCTGCAGCGCATCGTCGGCCAGGCTCTGCGGACGCTCCCCGGGCCCGTGCTGGTGCGCCTCTCCGGCCGCCCGCCGGTGGTGGTCGACGGGCAGACGCTGGACCCGCACGTGCAGCTCGTGCTGGCGATGCGGAAGAAGCGCGGGGTCCGCGGCCTGGTGGAGCCCACGCCGGCCGAGGGTCGTGCCCGCTTCCGCCACGAGTGCCTGGTCTTCGGCGCGCCGAAGACGAAGGTGGGCGCGGTGCGCGACTTCGAGATTCCCGGCCCCGCCGGCCCGCTGCGCGTCCGCCACTACGCGCCGCGGGCGGACGGGCCGCAGCCGCTGACGGTTTACCTGCACGGCGGCGGCTTCACCATCGGCGACCTGGACACCCACGACGAGCCGTGCCGCCTGCTCTGCCGCCACGGCCGCACGCACGTCCTCGCCGTGGACTACCGCCTCGCCCCCGAGCACCCGTTCCCCGCCGCGCTGGAGGACGCGCACGCCGCGCTCCGCTGGGCCCGGACGCACGCGGGCGAGCTGGGTGCGGACGCGGCGAAGGTGGGGATCGGCGGCGACAGCGCGGGGGGCAACCTGGCGGCGGTCGTGTCGATCGATACGGCGCGCGGGGGAAGTCCGCCCATCGCCCAACTCCTGATCTACCCGGTCACCGACAAGCGCCGGTCGAGGCCGTCGGAGGAGAAGTTCAGCGATGGCTACTTCCTGAGCACGGAAGACCGGAAGGGCTTCTCGCGCTGCTACACCGGCGGATCGGCGGAGGCGGACGAGGACCCGCGCGTGTCGCCGCTGCTCACGCCGGACCTGGGCGGGCTGCCGCCGGCGCTGGTGGCGACCGCCGGCTTCGACATCCTGCGCGACGAGGGCGAGGCCTACGCCGCGGCGCTGGAGGCGGCGGGGACCGTGACGCGACACGTGCGTTTCCCTTCGCTTGGCCACGGCTTCCTGCACATGACGACTGTGACCCCGGCCGCGCACACGGCCATGGTCCAGATCGCCACCGACTGGCGGGCGCTGCTGGACGGCGTCTGATGCCGAAATCGCATTTTTCACACAGAGGAACCGGAGGATCAGGGGACCAAAGAACTGCTCGGTAGTCCTCTGGTTCTCTGGTCCTCTCCGTTCTTCTCTGTGTGATTGGAGACTTCCACCCGAACGGTGCTCCGATGGCGGATCCAATCTCCGGAAAAGTGGTGCTGATCACAGGCCCCGCACGCGGGATCGGCGAAGAGACGGCGCGGCAGCTCGCGGCCCGCGGCGCCCGGCTGTCGCTGGTGGGGATGGAGCCCGCGCGGCTGGCGGTGCTCGCCCTGGAGCTGGGTCCGGGCCACGCCTGGTTCGAGTGCGACGTGACCGACCAGGCGTCGCTCGACCGCGCGGTGGCGGGGACGGTGCGCGAGCTCGGCGGGATCGACGTGGTGGTGGCGAACGCGGGGATCGCCAGCAACGGCACCGTCGCCGTGACCCCCGTCGACGCGCTGGTGCGGGTGATCGAGGTGAACCTGAGCGGCGTGGTGCGCACCGTGAGCGCCACGCTGCCGCACGTGACGGAGCGGCGCGGCTACTACCTGCTGGTTTCGTCGGCGTCCGCGCTGGCGCCGCTGCCGGGGATCTCGACGTACGCGGCGAGCAAGGTGGGCGTGGAGCACTTCGGCGGCGTGCTGCGGCTGGAGGTGGCGCACAAGGGCGTGGCCGTGGGCGTGGCGCACCCCGCCTGGATCGACACCGACCTGGTGCGCGACACCCGGCGCGACCTGAAGACCTTCGAGCGGACGCTGGGCCGGCTCCCGGGCCCGTTCGGCTCCGTCACCTCGGTGAAGGAGTGCGCCGCCGCGTTCGTGGACGGCATCGCCAAGCGGCGGCGGAAGATCTACGTCCCCCGCTCGCTGGGCCCGCTCGCCGCCATCCGCCAGGTGTTCTGGAGCGGCCTCAGCGACCGCGCCATGGCCGGCTCAGCCGCCCGGCAGGTGCCCAAGATGGAGGAGGAGGTGCGCGCCCTCGGCCGCTCGTTCGGCGAGCACAGCGTCGGCCCGCAGGTCGGCTCCGCCGGTTCGCACCAAGCCGACGGTAGCGCGGCGGATGGATCACCGTCGTCGTGACCCTGGCGTCGGGGGAGGAGCATCTGAAGCCGTTGTCAGCGCCGGAATGAGGATCGACCGCTGCGCGCCGCCTCGAACGTCATCTTCCAGAGCCAGTGAGCCCCACTTCTCCGCATCACCGCTCCCGCCAGCGCACTCTCAACCGTAAATTGTTTCACCGTCAGGATATACGCTGCTGCCCTTCCCCGGCGGAACCGCGGGCGGTAGGTTGCGGTATCTCCTCGCATCCCTGCCGGCCCAAACGATCCGAACAGACAGACTCGCCGGCCGCCGCGCGCGGCGCATTCCGTGCACCGGACGCGCCGGGAATTTGTCGTGATCCCTGACTAAATCGCGGAATCAGTCCGCACCCCGCCATGAGCTCGACACTCGACGCCAGCCGCCTGTCCACGCGCGTGGACGCGCTGAAGCAGCGCATCGCCGACCACCTGACGTTCACCCTGGCGCGCGACAGGCACAGCGCCACCGAACGCGACGTGTACTTCAGCGCGGCCTTCGCGGTGCGCGACCGCCTGGCCGAGAAGTGGGCCTCCACCCAGGCGCGCTACCACCGGCAGGACGCCAAGCGCGTCTACTACCTCTCGCTCGAGTTCCTGATCGGCCGCACGCTGGGGAACGCGCTGATCAACCTGGGGCTGGAGGACGCCACCGCCGAGGCGCTCACGGAGCTGGGGTACGACCTGGAAGAGCTGGAGGGCACCGAGCCCGACGCCGGGCTGGGCAACGGCGGCCTGGGGCGCCTGGCCGCCTGCTACCTCGACAGCATGGCCACGCTGGGCATCCCCGCCTACGGCTACGGGATCCGCTACGAGCACGGCATCTTCAAGCAGGACATGGTGGACGGGCGCCAGGTGGAGCGCCCCGACAACTGGCTGCGCGACGAGAACCCGTGGGAGATCGCGCGCCCCGACCGCACCTACCGGGTGAAGTTCAACGGCCGGGTGAACGGGCGCGTGACCGACGGCCGCGTGCACTACGAGTGGGTGGACAGCAGCGACGTGCTGGCCATGGCGTACGACGTGCCCGTCCCCGGCTACTGCAACAACACCGTCAACACGCTGCGGCTGTGGGCGGCGAAGGCCACCGAAGAGTTCGACCTGGAAGACTTCATCAAGGGCAACTACATCGCCGCGGTGGAGGCCAAGGCCAACAGCGAGACCATCAGCAAGGTGCTGTATCCCCCCGACGACACCGGGGCGGGGAAGGAGCTGCGGCTGAAGCAGCAGTACTTCTTCGTGAGCGCCACGCTGCAGGACATCATCGTGCGCTACCTGGCCGAGCGGCGCACCTTCGCCGACTTCACCGAGAAGGTGCAGGTCCAGCTCAACGACACCCACCCCGCCGTCGCCATCCCCGAGCTGATGCGGCTGCTGATGGACGAGCACGGGATGGAGTGGAACGCCGCCTTCGACATGGCGCGCGAGACCTTCTCGTACACCAACCACACCGTGCTCCCCGAGGCGCTGGAGACCTGGGGGATCGACCTGTTCGGCCGGCTCCTGCCGCGCCACCTGGAGATCGTGCAGGAGATCGACCGGCGCTTCCGCGACCGGGTGCGCGAGAAGTTCCCCGCCGAGCCGCAGCGCGAGGAGCGCATGGCCATCCTCTCGGGCGGCACGGTGCGGATGGCGCACCTGGCCATCGCGGGGACGCACACCACCAACGGCGTGGCGGCGCTGCACACCGAGATCCTGAAGAAGGACATCTTCAAGGACTTCGCCGAGCTCTGGCCCGACCGCTTCACCTCGGTCACCAACGGGATCACGCAGCGGCGCTGGATGCTGAAGGCCAACCCCGGCCTCTCGCAGCTCATCGACCAGGCCGTGGGCGAGGCCTGGCACGTGGAGCTGGAGTCGATCGCCGCGCTCGAGCCGCACGCCGACGACGCGGCGCTGCGCGAGCGCTGGCGCGCGGTGAAGGCGCGCAACAAGCAGCGCCTGGCCGAGATGGTGAAGAAGGAGGCGGGGATCGCCATCGACCCGGCGATGATGATGGACGTGCACATCAAGCGCCTGCACGAGTACAAGCGCCAGCTCCTGAACGCGCTGCGGGTGATCGACAGCTACCTGGAGCTGCGCGACCAGGCCGCCCCCGACGTGGTGCCGCGCGCGGTGCTCTTCGGCGGCAAGGCGGCGCCCACCTACTGGACGGCCAAGCTGATCATCGAGCTGATCAACGGCGTGGCCGGCGTGGTGAACGCGCACCCCACGGTGAGCAAGGTGCTGAAGGTGGCCTACATCCCCGACTACCGCGTGTCGATCGCCGAGCGGATCTTCCCCGGTAGCGACCTGTCGGAGCAGATCTCCACCGCCGGCTTCGAGGCGTCGGGCACGGGCAACATGAAGTTCGCGCTGAACGGCGCCCTCACCATCGGCACGCTCGACGGGGCCAACGTGGAGATCGCCGAGCGCGTGGGCGACGACAACATCTTCATCTTCGGCCTCACCGCCGACGAGGTGGAGAAGCGCCGCGACGCGGGCTACAACCCGCGCCTGGAGTACGAGCGCAGCCCGCGCCTCAAGCGCGTGCTCGACTTCGTGGCCAGCGGCATGCTCTCGTCCGAGCCTGGCCGGTTCCGCCCGCTGATCGAGGGGCTGCTGCACCACGACCCCTTCTTCGTCCTCGCCGACTTCGACGCCTACGTGGACGCGCAGGCCGAGGTGGACGTGGCGTATCGCGACCCCGAGGCGTGGACGCGCAGCGCGATCCTGAACGTGGCGCGCTGCGGCTTCTTCAGCAGCGACCGCAGCGTGCGCGAGTACGCCGAGCGCATCTGGAAGATTCCCGTTCCGCCGCGGGACTGACGCGTACCGCAACGGCGGAACGGCAGCCGCCGGGCCTGGGCGTGTCCCTCCGCTGCGCTCCGGGCCGGGCTGCGCGCTGCGTAGGGCACGATACCGCCGTGCCCAACGCAGCCGGGCCCCCGGCGGGTTCGTCCCGCCGGGGGGCCTCGTGCATGGAGCGGGCGCCCGTGCCGCCGCCCCGCCGGGTTCCCGGCCCTCCGGGCGCGCATCCCTCACGCAACCGCGCGCCGGCGGAGCCCGAGCAGGCGGAAGAATCCTCGCCGGCCTCGGCTCCGGTCCGGCCCTCCCGGGTCACCGGTCTGCATCCCCCGCGATCGGCGGGCGGTGGGTCCCTCTCACCCTTCCGGCCTCGCGGTGTGCCGTGTATCTTCCATCGCCGCCCGGCTTTCGGGCGCGCGCCCGCACCGCACCGGCGGCCTTCCGCCGCATCGCCCGCTCTCCCCGTCCCACCCCTCTCCCCGAGGACCGCACCGATGAGCGAGATCCAGTTCAGCGACAACAAGAACGACCTTTCCACCGACACCGGCTTCCAGTTCGAGTTCTTCTGCGAGGGGTGCCACGAGGCGTGGCGCTCGCCGTTCGACCGCTACGCCGCGGGGACGGCGGAGAACCTGCTGGGCGCGGCGGAGGGGCTGTTCGGCGGGATCTTCGGCACGGCGCGCAACGCGGTGAGCAGCCTGCGCGGCTCCGGCTGGAGCAAGGCGCACGACGACGCGCTGCGGAAGGCCGTGGCCGAGGCGCGCGACCACTTCCACCGCTGCGCCCGCTGCGCGAACCACTACTGCGGCAACTGCTGGAACGAGGACGAGGGCGTGTGCACCGTGTGCGTGCCGCGGCTGGACGCGGAGCTTTCCGCCATCCGCCGCGAGGCCAAGCTGAACCGCGCGCGCGAGGAGGCCTACAACCGCGCCTCGGTGAGCGACCAGGACCTGGCCGAGCGCGCGGTGAGCTGCCGCGACTGCGGCGCGCCCGTGGGCCGCGGCAAGTTCTGCCCCGAGTGCGGCACCCCGGTCTCCCTCACCCGCAACTGCGGCGGCTGCGAGGCCGAGATCCCCACCTCCGCCAAGTTCTGCCCCGAGTGCGGCGCGAAGTCGTAGCTTCGACGAGGCAGGGGCCAGCGTGGTGAGGCAGGGCAATTGACATCACTGCAACAACCACACGAAGTCCCGCCTGCGCGGACTACAGGCTTTGGCGGGACCGAGATGATGGGGCATGCGACAGGCTTGGGAGTGCCCGCGAAGTAGCCACGAGCGCAGCGAGTCCCCGTCCCTCCCCCAGGTCGTTTTGGGGGAGGGACAGGCGCCGCCAGGCGCCAGGGAGAGGGCCCCGCGGTGGCGGCCGACGTTCGATCCCTGGGTTTGGATGAAGGTGTGACGGGCGGGGCGGCGTGTCGATTCGCGTCCCCGCCGGCGAGAAGAAGCCGGTCAGGGATTCCGGCGGCGCCCCCGCATCAGCAGGTGCAGCAGGAACAGCAGCACGATGGCGCCGATGAAGGCGACGAAGATGGTGCCCGCCAGGCCGCCGAAGGGCGTGCCCACGCCGAGCGCGCTGAACAGCCATCCGCCCACGAACGCGCCCACGATGCCCACGATGATGTCGCCGATGATGCCGTACCCGATCCCGCCCATCACCACCGACGCGAGCACGCCGGCGACCAGCCCCACCAGGATCCACATCAGGATGTCCATGGATTTCCTCTTTCGAGTGAAGGTTCAACCTTTATTGGGCATTCCCCGTGCCCCGGCCCCGGCCGGCACGCGGAACGGACGCGGCGGCGAAACCCGCGTTGCCATCCGCGCGTAATCCAAGCCGTTGCCACGCAACACGCTACGTATCGACGAAACCCCGCGCACCGCGGGATGCGATTCAACCCTGCAGGAGGAGCGGACGATGGATGAGCTGAGCGCGAGCGAGCGGCACGGCGCGGGCGGCACGCAGGGCGGCGTGCTCACGTTCTTCATGGGCGTGGCGCTGGCCTCGGCCGGCGCGTACCTGCTCACCAGCCGCGTGACGGTGCAGACCGGCGGGTGGCACCTGTGGGGCTACAGCGGCTTCGGCCTTTCGCTGATCCCGCTGATGCTGGGGATCGGGATGCTCTTCTACGACGGGCGGTCGCTGATCGGCAAGCTGCTGGCGTTCGTGGGCGTGGTGATCATCTTCGCGGGGATCATCATGAACCTGAACCTGTACTTCCAGCAGACCCCGCTCTTCGCCACGCTCATGATGCTGGGGATGCTCGCCGGCGGCATCGGCCTGATCATCCGCTCGCTCCGGCCGATGTAGCCGGTCCCACGACGACGTCCCGCGGGGCGCCTTCGCTTCTGGCGGGGGCGCCCCGCTTTTGCTATCTGGATCGTTCGGATCAGGAGATGTCCAGGCTTACCGCGATGTCATCCTGAAGGAGCCTTAGCGACCTGAAGGATCCATACTTTCACGGGCTACCACACCGGCGGTACGGAACGATTCATGGGTGATACACAGATGGAACTGGTGGGAGACGGGAGCTGGCAGCCGATCCGGGTGCTGTTCGTGTGCCTGGGCAACATCTGCCGCTCGCCGCTGGCGGAGGCGGTCTTCCGCCACCTGGTGGAGGAGCGCGGGTGGACGGAGCGCTTCGAGATCGACTCGGCCGGGACGAGCGGGTGGCACCGCGGCTCGCCGCCGGATCCTCGCAGCAGCGAGACGGCGCGGCGGCGCGGGATCACCCTGGCCGGCGGAAGCCGCAAGGTGATCGCGGCCGACCTCCGCGCTTTCGACTACGTGATCGCGATGGACGCCGAGAACCGCGCCGCCCTCGACGAGCTGCACGCGCGCTCCGGCGGCACGGCGGAGGTCCGCCTGCTGCGCGAGTTCGAGCCCGACGCCGCGTCGCTGGACGTCCCCGATCCCTACTACGGCGGCCCACGGGGATTCGACGACGTTCACGACATCGTGGAGCGCGGCTGCGCGGGGCTGCTCGCCCACATCGCCGCCGAGCGCTGCCTGCGGTGACGCGCGCCGCCGGCCTGACCGATGCGGTCCGTCGGAAGGTGGAGCGCTCTCTGGGCTCCATCTGGGCCGTCCACCCGGTGGGCGGCGGCTCGATCAGCCGCGCGTGGCAGGTGGAGACGGCGGACGGGGCCGCGTTCCTGAAGCACCACGCGAGTGCGCCTCTGGAGATGTTCGCCGCCGAGGCCGACGGCCTGAACGCCCTTCGCGCCGCCGTGGGCGGCGACCTCCGCGTCCCTGGCGTGCTGGCGATCGGTGTGGACGACGATGGCGGTGGCTGGATCGCGCTCGATTGGCTGGAGCCCGCGCGGCCGGGGAAGGATCACGGCGAGCGGCTCGGTCGCGGCCTCGCCGCCGTCCACCGCAACGGCGCGGGCGGGGGATGGGGATGGGGATGGGAGCGCGACAACTGGATCGGCTCGCTCCTGCAGGCGAATGGCGGCGCGGCGTCGTGGCCCGAGTTCTGGCGCGACCGGCGACTGGCGCCGCAACTGGCGCTCGCACGGAAGTCCGGCCGGCTCCCGGGGACGGAGGCGGAGTGGGATCGGCTGTCCCACCGTCTCCCCGACCTTCTGCGGGCGGGGGAGGAAGACGGGCCGACGCTGGTGCACGGCGACCTGTGGAGCGGGAACGCGCTGTCCACCGCCGGCGGTCCGGCCGTCATCGACCCCGCCGTGTACCGCGGCCACCGCGAGGTGGATCTAGCGATGGCCGAGCTGTTCGGCGGCTTCGACGCGCGCTTCTTCTCCGCGTATCACGAGGCGTGGCCGCTGCTTCCGGGCTACGCCGAGTGCCGGCGCGGCATCTACCAGCTCTACTACCTGCTCGTCCACGTCAACCTCTTCGGCGGCGGCTACGTGGCGCAGACGGCGGCCGTGCTGCGGCGCGTCCTGGCAGGCTGATCGCGCCTTTCATCCCAAGAGGAAAGAACAACGGCGGTTTCACGCAGAGTCAGCAGAGTGAGCAGAACAACCGCAGTCCTCCGCTGACTCCGCTGACTCTGCGTGAAACGAGTCGTTTGCCGGGCCTGGTCCGCCCGCATTCCTTCCATCGGCCCCGCGCCGTCTCTACATTCCGAAAAGCGGCCCCGAGCGCACGGAACGCCGCGTGCGATGGAGATCAACGCACCGGCGCACTGACGCACTCGCGCACCTGTCGAAACCCACCCGCACCCGCGCCCCTTGACCGACCCCGCCGGCCTGGCCCCGCCGCCCCACCCCCCGTACCCGTCGCCCGCTGGCAACACCGTGGCGGTGCGGACGCTGGTGCGCTACGCCGAGCGCGCGATGGAGCGCAGCTCCGACGCGGCGCAGGCGCGCGGCAACACGGCGCGGCTGCTGGTGAACGGCACGCAGGCGTTTCCCGCCTGGCTCGACGCGATCCAGAACGCGCAGCACTGGGTGCACCTCGAGAACTACGTGCTGCGCGACGACCGCACCGGCCGCGCCTTCCGCGAGGCGCTTTGCGACCGCGCGCGCGACGGGGTGAAGGTGCGCGTGCTGTACGACTGGATGGGGTGCTGGGCCACGCCGCGGCGCTACTTCAAGCCCTTCCGCGACGCGGGCGTGGAGGTGCGCGCCTTCGCGCCGCCGCGCGCCGCAAACCCGCTGGCGTTCATGCGCCGCGACCACCGCAAGGTGGTGGCGGTGGACGGCTTGTACGGCTCGGTGGCGGGGATGTGCATCGGCGACGAGTGGGCGGGCGACCCCGGGCGCGGGATCCCCGCGTGGCGCGACACGGGCGCCGAGTTCCGCGGGCCGGTGGCCGCGGCGCTCGACGTGGCCTTTTCGCGCACCTGGGCGCTCACCGGCGCCCCGCTCCCCCCCGACGAGGTCCCCGACCCGCGCCGGGCCAAGCCCGTGGGCGACGTGTCGGTGCGCGTGGTGGAGGGCGAGCCCGCGAAGAGCCGCATCTACCGCCTCTCGCAGTTCCTCACGCTGGCCGTGGAGGAGCGGCTCTGGATCACCGACCCCTACTTCCTCGTCCCGCCGGCGATGTCCGAGGCGCTGGCGTCGGCGGCGCGCGGCGGGGTGGACGTGCGCGTGCTGCTGCCGGCGTTCAACAACTGGCCGATCGTCGGGGGGATGTCGCGCGCCGGGTACCGGCCGCTGCTGGAGGCGGGGGTGCGGATCTTCGAGTGGGAAGGCCCCATGATCCACGCCAAGACCGCCGTGGCCGACGGGATCTGGACGCGCGTGGGCTCCAGCAACCAGAACCTCGCCTCGCTGATGGGCAACTGGGAGCTGGACGTGGCGGTGACCGACCGCCACTTCGCCCGGGCGATGGAGGACCTCTTCGAGGACGACCTGGGGAGCGCCGTGGAGATCGGGCTGCTCAGCTCGGGCGTGAGCCGCTCGCCCTACCGCGAGCGCCGCGGCGCCGAGCGCACCGTGGTGGAGGCGCCGGGCGAAGAGCACAAGCCCGGCCGCGCCCGCGCCCGCGAGGCCCGCGCCCGGTCGTACCGCGGCACCGAGTTGGGGCGGCTGCTCGGCCGCCTGGCGCGCGCGGGCTCGGTGCTGGTGCGCGCGCTGATCGGCGAGCGGGCCATCGGGCGGGAGGACGTGGGATGGATCATGATCTTCGCCCTGCTGCTCTTCCTCGTCTCCGTCGTGGGCTTCCTGCACCCGCGCTGGCTGGCGTGGCCGATGGCCTTCTTTGTCTTCTGGATGGGCGTGGCCGCTCTGGTGCGGCTGATGGCGGGCCGCGAGCCGCCGCCGGACGAGGGGGCGGCGCTCCTCGGACCGGACCCGGCGCTCGCGGGGAAAGGAGAGGGCACGGCGCCGAACGAGGCGGGCCCGCTGTCGCACGACCGGCGGGCGTAGGCGTCCGACGCTCCGGAAAGACGAACGGCCGGCACCTTCATCGAGGTGCCGGCCGTTCTGCTGCGCTGTCGATCCGGATTACTGGTTGCGTTCGCCGCGCTTGGTCCAGATCACCACCAGGCCGCAGGCGTTGCGGTTGCCCAGGAAGCGGCCGGGCGTCTCGCTGGGGCCGCGGTACACTTCCACGCCGGCGATGTCGTGCGGCTTGACCATGTCGTCGAGCTGGTCGGCGGCGTTCACCGGCATGTTGTCGAGGATGATGTTGGGCGCGCAGTTGTCGCCCCCGCGCGTGACCGCCAGGCGGTAGTTGGTCCCGCCCATCGGCACCAGCGTCATCCCCGGGATGCCGCGGAAGATCTCGGTGGTCTGGATCGCCATCCGCTGCTGGATGTCGTACGCCGTGAGGAAGCGGCCGAAGCCCATCTTCTCGCGGTCGTAGAAGCCCTCGCGGTCCAGCTCGTTGCGGCGCGGCGGCGCGCTGCGGCCCACCACGGTCAGCGAGTCGAGGGTGACCTCGCCGGTGCTGAGCGGGATGTCCACCTGCAGCGTCTGGCGCTGCTCGATCTGCAGCGTCTGCGAGGTGTGGGTGGTGTAGCCGATGCGGCTGGTGCGCACGCGGTAGTCGCCCGGCACGCGCAGCTCGAACGACACGAAACCGTCGCCGTCGCTGCGGGCGCGCGCCACGACGCGGTTGCCGGCGTTGACCATCTCCACCACCGCGTCCTTGATCGGCTGGCCGGTGGCCTTGTCCACCACGCGGCCGCCAAAGATCTGCGCCGAGAGCGGGCGCGCCAGCAGGAGCGCCGCGGCGGTGAGCAGCAGGGCGGGCCATCTCGACTTCATGCGTGCTCCGAACAATGCGTGAGAGGT
The DNA here is from genome assembly GCA_035630095.1 of Longimicrobium sp. Lineage (GTDB taxonomy): Bacteria > Gemmatimonadota > Gemmatimonadetes > Longimicrobiales > Longimicrobiaceae > Longimicrobium. Next base: position 677 of record DASQLJ010000705.1, on the reverse strand, counting down.
GGGCGGCTTGCGTGCCGGGGCACGCAAGCGGTGCCCCGGCAGGAGGTTGGGACGACCTTCGTACGCGCGAGAGGGGGTCCGGGTTCCCTGCTCAGCGCGCGGCGGCCACCGCGTGCCACGCCGCCGCCGAGATCTCGCGCCCCACCGGCGCCGCCGAGCCGGCCGAGGCGAACCCGCGCGTGAGCACCACCAGCACGTACGGCTCGCGTCCCGTGGGGTAGACGATCGCCGCGTCGTGGGCGATGCGGGTGATGGAGCCGGTCTTGCTGGCCGTGCGCGTCCCCGGCGGCACCCCGGCGGGGATCATCTCGGTGAACTCCTGCCGCCCCAGGATCGCGGCCATCTCGCGACTGGCGGCGGGCGACGCGGCGCGGGCGCCCGCCACCGCCTCCATCACCCGCATCAACGCGTGCGCCGTGGTGGTGTTGTTCATCCCGGCGCGGTAGGCGGGCCCGTCCTCCACCCCGCGCAGCACGCGCATCCCCGGCGCGCCGATCGCGGCCATGGTGCGCTCGATCCGCTTCGGGTCGGCCAGGTCGATCAGCAGGTTGGTGGCGAGGTTGCTGGAGCGGGTGATCATCCGCTCGATCAGCTCGCGGATGGGGACGCGGCGGCCCAGCCGGTGGTAGAGGGTGGTGTCGCTGTCGTCGGCCGGGGCGAGGGCGTAGGCGCTGCCG
>DASQLJ010000704.1:0-7006 GCA_035630095.1 Longimicrobium sp. | reverse complement strand
CCTTCGAGCTGGTGGTGGGCGGCCAGCGCCAGCGCATCGCGCCGCTGCACCTGATCAAGGACACGGGGATGAACTGACGGGGCGAGCGTTTCGCCCCCGATCATCCCCCGTCCCGGAACTCCGCAGCTTGTCGCGGCCTCGTCACGGCAGGCGGGGTCGCGTCGTTGTTGAGGGTGGCAGATCCTATCAACCACCCTGCATGGAGATCGACATGGTCCCTGTTCGTTCGAGCAAGCTGATCGTCGTGGCGGCCTCGGTGCTCGCGCTCGTCGCCGCTGCATGCGGCACGAATCTCAACTTCCTCCCGCCGGACGATCCGGCCGCGCCGCTGTTCGAGGTGGAGGCGCGGAACAGCGCGTGGTTCCCGCACTGGGCCGGCTTCTACGTGGACGGCGAGGGGCGCGTGTACCGCTGGGACCGCAGCGACTCGCAGGACGCGTCGCTGGCCGACTCGGTGCTCACGCCGCGGCAGCTGGAGCAGAAGTACTCCGCCAAGCGGCAGCTGGTGAAGACGCTCGCCGCGGGCGAGGCGCTGCAGCGCTACCAGCTCGTCTCCGCCGCGGCGGGCGGGTCGCTGGCCGAGCTGAAGGCCCAGTGCGCCGACGCGGGGATCCTGAAGATCAGCGCGTGGGTGCACGACGCGCGCGACGGCCGCTATCACCGCATCCTCCTGCACCAGCGCGGCGACCACGCCACCACCCGTCGAGGCGACGCGGCGCGCACCCTCTGGCAGTGGCTCGACCAGGTGACCGGCACCACCAGCACCGGGTGCGATCCCTACGCCTGACGGGAGCGTGGAAGACAGGCGCATCGGCGAAGGGCCGCGCGAGGAGCGCGGCCCTTCCTGCGTCGAGGGTGCGGTCCTTGCGGCTCGTCGCCATCCCTCGATGGACACCATCCCGAGACGAGAGAGATCCCATGTCGATGCTGGACGAGCTGGTTGCACAGATCAGCCAGCGCACCGGGCTGCCGCAGGACAAGGCACAGGAGGCCGCGCGCACCGCGGTGGAGTTCCTCGATTCGCGCCTCCCCGCGCCGATCGGCGGCAACCTGGGAAAGCTGGTGACCGGCGGCGGCGGGGCCGGCGGCGGCGGTCTGCCGGACCTGGGCGGGCTCGCGGGCGGGCTGGGCGGGATGTTCGGGGGAGGGAAGTAGGAGGGAACCGCAACAGGTGCGTGAGTGCGGGCGTGCGCCAATGCGTTTTCAGAACTGGCGCGCGCGAGAATCCAGCGCTCCACACGTGACGAAGGGCCGCGCTCGCTGCGCGGCCCTTCGTCGTGCATGACCTCTCGTTCGTCCGACGCACTCGGGCACTCGCGCACCTGTTAGCGATCCCCGTCCACCGCCCCGATCCCGTCCATCTGTCAAACATTCCTCCCCCCACTCGTTGTCTCTCTGGACCGCAACGTTCGCGGTTCGATCCGTTCTCGATCCACCACCAACGGAGGAGAGACGTGATGAAACGTATCCTGTCAGGTGCCTTGCTGGTCCTGCTCGCGGCGATGCCGAGCGCGGCGGCGCAGGAGTCGGCGGCGGTGGTGTCGGGGCGGGTGACGAATCCGTCGGGCGCTCCCGAGGCGGGCGTGCTGATCCGCATCGAGGCGCTGAACGTGGGGACGCCGACCGGCGCGGACGGACGGTACCGGCTGGTGATCCCCAACGCGCGGCTCGGTTCCGCGCCGCGGAACGTGAACATCACCGCCTCGCGCGTGGGGCTCTCCACCCAGTCCGTTTCCATCGCGGTCGCGCCGGGCGCCAGGCTCACGCAGAACTTCCAGCTCGTCCCCTCCTCGGTGTCGCTGGAAGGGATCGTGGTGCAGGGGGTCGGGGCCGAGCGGCGGCAGCGGCAGCTGGGTGTCGCGACGCAGGACGCGGGCACGTACGAGCTCTCCGGCCGGGCGGCGGCCGGCGCCGTGCAGTCGGTCTCGCCGCGCGAGCCGCCGAACACCGAGAGCTACGCGGCGATCGACGAGCCCGGCTTCCGCTCGCCGCGCACGGCGCCGCTCTCCACCTTCTCCATCGACGTGGACCGCGCGTCGTACAGCAACGTCCGGCGCTTCCTGCGCGAGGGCCAGCGCCCGCCGAAGGACGCGGTGCGCATCGAGGAGCTGGTGAACTACTTCGCCTACCGCTACGCCGAGCCCAGGCCCGGGCAGCCGTTCTCGGTGGCGACCGACGTGGCGCCGGCCCCGTGGAACAGCCGGCACCAGCTGGTGCGCATCGGCCTGCAGGGGCGCCACGTGGACACACGCGACCTGCCGCCCAGCAACCTGGTGTTCCTGGTGGACGTGTCGGGGTCGATGTCGCCGGCCAACCGGCTTCCGCTGGTGAAGGAGGCGCTGGGGATGCTGGTGGCCAACCTCCGCCCGCAGGACCGCATCTCCATCGTCGTCTACGCCGGCGCCGCGGGGCTGGTGCTGGAGCCCACGCCGGGCGACCAGAAGGGGCGCATCCTGGAGGCGCTCGAGCGGCTGCGGGCCGGCGGCAGCACCGCGGGCGGCGCCGGGCTGCGGCTGGCGTACGACGTGGCGCGGCGCAGCTACGTGGCGGGCGGCAACAACCGCGTGATCCTGGCGACCGACGGCGACTTCAACGTGGGCGCCAGCAGCGACGGCGAGATGTTCCGGCTGATCGAGGAGCGGCGGCAGGAGGGCACGTCGCTCACCGTGCTGGGCTTCGGGATGGGGAACCTGAAGGACAGCAAGATGGAGGGGATGGCCGACCGCGGTAACGGCAGCTACGCCTACATCGACAGCCGCGACGAGGCGCGCAAGGCGCTGGTCTCCGAGTTCGGCGGCACCCTGTTCACCATCGCCAAGGACGTGAAGCTGCAGGTGGAGTTCAACCCCGCCGCCGTGGCCGCGTACCGCCTGATCGGCTACGAGAACCGCGCGCTGCGCAACGAGGAGTTCACCGACGACCGGCGCGACGCGGGCGACATGGGCGCCGGCCACTCGGTCACCGCGCTGTACGAGATCGTGCCCGTGGGCGTGCCGCTGGACGTGCGCGTGGGCGACACCTCGCCGCTGCGCTACCAGCAGCCCGCCGCGGCGGCGCCGCGCACCCGCGCCCGGCACGGCGAGCTGGCGTTCGTGCGGCTGCGCTACAAGGCGCCGAACGGCGACACCAGCCGCGAGGTGTCGTACCCGGTGCGCCGCCCGCGCCCCGGCGCCGAGCTGCAGGGCGATTTCGCGTTCGCCGTGGCGGTCGCGCAGTTCGGCATGCTGCTGCGCGATTCCGAGCACCGCGGCGGCGCGTCGCTCGAGGGCGTGCTGAGCCTGGCGCGGCCGAACACTCGCAACGACCCGTACCGCCGCGAGTTCGTGGCCCTGGTCGAGCGCTTCGACCGCATCGCCCGCAACGAGCCCCTGCAGCCGATGGGTGAGCTGGCGGAGCGGTAGGGACGGCGAACGACGGTTTTCACACAGGGGAACCAGAGAACCGGAGGACCAGAGGACGACGATGCGTTCCTCTGGTCCTCCGGTTCTCACGTACGATTGTCATCCTGAGGTCGATCACGCTGAACCCTCGGCGTGGTTGAAACTGGCAGGCCGAAGGATCTATACTTTCCCCAACCTACCCCTCGTGAAGCGCCCCGTCGCTGATCCGTATCATCCCACAAAGCCGGAAAACAGTGCGTTTCGGCAGTTGGGGTCCGAGGGCCCGGCTTTAGATCCTTCGGCCTGCCAACCCTATCGACAGCAGAGAGATAGGCGTGGTCGGCCTCAGGATGACATTTGTCGGCGCTCGCTTTGGCTTTGATCGCTGTTGAAGTCCGCGAAGGCGGACTGCGTGCCGTTGTAGCGGCGAGCTCACTCGCAAATTCCGCGCACCACCACGCCGCTTCCCGCGCTTTTAGGATCCGCGAATCCACTCGCATTTTCCGCCCGGACCCCGCATCACGTCCTCGACACCGCTCACCGCCTGCCTCGGCCGTCAGATCGCGTACAGCGCGCGGTTCAGCAGGCCCACGAACGCGGAGGTCTCGCGCACCCAGTGGACCGGGTGCAGCCATGCGCCGGCGGAGTGGGCGAACAGGCCGGTGATGGTGGTGGAGACGTCCACGCCGGGCGGGATCATCGACCGGAGCCGCAGCGTCTCGGTAAAGGGGATCAGCCGGTCCTGCCGCCCGTGGCTCAGCACCAGTTTCGCCCGCAGGTGGGGGAGATGCGGACGCGGGTCCAGGCCGGGGTCGTGCGTCAGCGCGGCCTCGGTGAAGCCCGCGGCCAGCTCCCGCGCGCCCTCCACGTCCACCGCCACGCCGGTGAGCGGCGCGACGGTTTCCCAGATCCGCCGCTCCTCGCCGGTGAACGCCCGTCCCAGCTCCACCTTCATCGCGTCGTAGTGCGGGCCCCACGCCCAGTCGCCGCGCCGGCCGGCCTCCAGCGCCAGCTCCAGCGCCGCGTCGGCCACGCGTCCCATCCCCTCGTAGCCGGGGAGGAGCGTGAGGTAGTTGCCGACCACGATCCAGCGGCCGTACGGGTCGGGATCCAGCGTGTGGCGCTCGCCCCGCCACTCGTGCTCGCCGGTGAAGAGCGAGCGCAGCATCCGCCCCAGGTCGCAGTATCCCCCGAACCCCACGACGGCGCGCAGGTGGCCGTGCATCGCCGGATCCGCCGACGCCATCAGCACCTGCGTGGCGCCGAAGGAGAAGCCGACGGCGCCCACGCCCCCCGGCTGCACCTCGGGCAGGCCCTCCAGGTGCAGCACGCCGGCCTCCACCGTCGCGCGCGCGGCACCCACGTCCAGCCGCAGCTCGCGCCACGCCGGCACGTCGGGGACGAGGACCACCGCGCCCGACGCGCAGAGCGAGCGCACGAAGCGCGTCATCGCCCCGTGCTTGCGGCCGGGCACCGTCAGCCCGTGCAGCACCACCCAGCCGGGCGCGGGGCGGCGGCGGCCGGGGGGAAGGTAGAGCGTGGCCTCGCGCGCCTCGCCGTCCACCAGCAGCGTGGTCTCCACCTCGCGGATGCCGCGGGCGCCGGCCACCCACGCGGCCAGGAACTTCGCCGTGCGCGCCTTCACCGGTGCGCGCTCCCCACCGCGTCGTGCAGCGTGGCAAAGCCCTCGCGCTTCATCCGTTCACGCAGTCCGATGCAGATCTCCCGCGCCACCAGCGGGCCGCGGTAGATGAAGCCGGTGTAGAGCTGGACGAGGGAGGCGCCCGCGCGGATCATCTCCCACGCGTCGTCCGCGGTGAAGATCCCGCCGACGCCCACGATCGGCATCGCCCCGCCCGTCGTCTGCCAGATGCGCGCGACCACCTCGCGCGCCCGCGCCCGCACCGGCGCCCCGCTGATCCCGCCCGCGCCCAGCGCCTCCACCCGCGCCGCGTCCGTCCGCAGCCCCTCGCGCGAGACCGTCGTGTTCGTCGCGATGATGCCGGCGATCCCCTCGTCGCGGGCGATCCCGGCAGCTTCCTCGAGCTGCGGATCGGTCAGGTCCGGCGCGATCTTCAGCAGCACCGGGCGCGCCTCGCCGCCGCGCGCGGCCGCCAGCTCGCCGGCGCGGGCGCGGAGGGCGCGCAGCAGCTCGCGCAGCGGCGCCGCGTCCTGCAGCTGCCTCAAGCCCGGCGTGTTGGGCGAGCTGACGTTGACCACGAGGTAGCGCGCGAACGGCTCCAGCAGCTCCAGCGAGCGCAGGTAGTCGCCCGTGGCCTCCTCCAGCGGCGTGGCCTTGCTCTTCCCCAGGTTGATGCCCAGCACCGGCTCGATCCGCGTCTTTCGCAGACGCCGGGCGACCGCTTCCGCGCCGGGGTTGTTGAACCCCATGCGGTTGAGCAGCGCGCGGTCTTCCGGAAGGCGGAAGAGGCGGGGGCGTGGGTTGCCCGGCTGCCCCAGCGCGGTGACCGTGCCGATCTCCACGAAGCCGAAGCCCAGCGCCCCCAGCGCGTTGAACAGCTCTCCGCTCTTGTCGAATCCCGCCGCGAGGCCCACCGGGTTGGGGAAGCGGATGCCGAAGCGCTCGATCGCCAGCGCCGGGTCATCCACCGCGACGGCCGACCGGACGAGCGCACGGACGGGGGGCGGGGCGAGGGAGAGGAGGCCGCTGCCCACGTGGTGCGCCGTCTCCGCCGGGAGGGTGAAGAGGAAGGGGCGGAGCAGGTCGTAGAGCATCGCGGCGCGGCGGCGGGCGGGCGTACGCAGGCCCGGACCGCGGGGCTGCGGTCCGGGCCGTCTGTCGTGCGTCCGAAGCTAGGCGGGCGGAGACCCCCCGGCAAGCGAATCCCCGAACGAGCGGTTCCAGATAGCGTCCGAAAAGTCGGTGCCCTGGTTGGCGACGGAAAAGACGGATACGGGCGTGTCCCTCCGCTGCGCTCCGGGCCGGGCTTCGCGCGCCGTAGGCAACGATACCGCCGTTGCCAACGGCGCCGAGCCGCCGGCGCGCCAGGGCCGGTCGCGTTCCCGAGACGCCGACGCGGGCGCGCCGGCATCTCGGCCCTGCGGGCGCGAATCCCTCACGCAACCGCCCGCTCGCGCGGAACGCAGTTCATGGGATCCGTATCATTCCTTCAGCCGCATGCGTTGGAGTCGAAAAGGGGCTCCGCAGCGCGGAGCCCCCGTCGTGTGCAAGGTGAAGCCGGGCCGGCGCTCTCCTCGGCCGCCACGGCCCTCGGCATGCCCGCGCACGTCACGCCGGCGGGGCGTACAGCGCGGTCGAGTGGCGCCAGACGGCCGCCGGCACCAGCAGCACGGGCGTCGGCGTGTCCCGCACCAGCGCGGCGGACACGCTCCCCAGCGGCGGCGCGTCGGGCGAGCCCAGCCTGCGGGTGCCCACCACGAGCAGGTCCGCGCCGCTGGCGGCCGCGTACTCCGTGACGGCCCGCGCCACTCCGGCCGGAGATCCGCCGCCGTCCCGGCTCACTTCCTCGATCTCCACCCCCGCGGCCGCGCCCATCGCCCCGCGCACCGTTCCCACGTGCTCGCCCACGGACGCCGCTCCCCAGGGGTCCGCGTCGCCCCGCACGTGAAGCGCGTCCAGGCGAGTGCGCGGCTCACCGGCACCC
>DASQLJ010000703.1:0-4324 GCA_035630095.1 Longimicrobium sp. | reverse complement strand
TTGCGGTTCATCGACTTACATTCACCGGCGGCGGCGGCGTGGATCTGGCCCTTCCGGCTGGCGCCCATCGCGGGGCACACGTCCAACCGCCGAGATCCCCATGCGCAACCATCCCGCCGCTCGCTTCCTCGCCGCCACGCTCCTGCTGGCGCCCCTCGCCGCCCTCCCCGCCGGGCTGAACGCGCAGCGCTCCGCCGCCGCGCTCTCGCTGGGCGTGCTGATCGTGCCCGCCGCGCCGGCGTTCGTCGTGGTCCCCGACGTCCGCGGGCAGACGCTGTCGGGGGCGGCCGCGCGCGTCTCGGTGGCCGGCCTCGTGCCGCGGCACGCCGCCTCCACGCCGGGGAACGTGGACACCTCGCCGGTGCGCCGCCAGTGGCCGCGCGCCGGGCAGCGCGTTCCCCAGGGCACCGTGGTCGCCCTTGAGCTGGCGACTCCGCTCGCCGCCCTATCGTCCACCGCTCCGATGGCGGCGGGGAGTCGGCCGGCGGCCCCTGCAGCGGCCGAATCACAAGCGCTCACGCGGCTTGCGCGCACTTCACTGACCTCGGTCAGCTCTTCGCCGGCGGAGCGCGCGCGCTGGAAAACGGCGGTGGCGTGGGCGTTCACGGCGGTGGTTGCGGTGGCCGCGGCGGCGCTCCCGCGGCGCAAACAGGATCGTCCCGTCGCCGCGGCGCGATCAGCGGCGGGAGAAAACCGAACGGCGAGCACCCCTCCCTCTCCCGCCGACGCGACGTTCGATTCGGCCGGGCCGGCGCGTGCCCCGCACCTCCGCACGCGCCGTGGAGCGAGACACCTCGTGGCCGTCGCGCCGGGATCGATCGGCGCCGGCGCGCACAGGTGATGGCGTAGCGCGACCTACCGCGAGCCGGAGATGGATCGGTCCATCGACCGAGTTTGAAGACGAGTCGCCCTGTGCGACGTGCTGAACGCCGCGCGCGATGCCCTCACGGGCTTGCGTGCTCTTCGTCGTTGCCGGTGGCAAGGTGCCGTCACTGGGTGGAGAGACCGGCGCGGAGAAGCGCAGAACCATTGTTTCCGCGTCCGCGAGCGCCCAATCTGGAGCCAGAGATCATCCCTGCGTCACACTGGTCAGGCGGCGCGCGTTGTCTTTCACGGCCGGTCCATCGTTCACCCTGGCGGCGAGGTGCGTATGAAGCAGCCTGGTCTGGCGTGCGTTTTCGGGTTGATGCTGGTGGGCGCCGCCTGCGCGCCCGATTCCGTGACCGCGCCGGCGTCGGCGCCCGCGGCCAGCGTGATCCGCGACGGCGAGGGCAGGGAAGTCCGCCAGCCGCTGTTCGTGGTGGACGGCCGCATCATGGCAGCGGACGAATTGCGGCAGGTCGCCCCCGCCGACATCCTCGACATCAAGGTGCTGAAGGGCGAAGCCGCCGTGCACGCCTACGGTGCGCCGGGGGTGAATGGCGTGCTGCTGATCACCACGAAGCCGGGCCGGGCGGGGATATGAGGCACTCCCTTTTCGCCGCCCTCCTGCTCGCCGCCTGCGGGGCCGCGTCCGGATGCGCCGACGTGGCGCTCCCGGCCAGCGCGCACCCCGCGCCGCGCCCGGCGCCCATCACCCAGGTGCTCGTCGAGAAGGCGGGGCACGGAGTGATTCCGGCCGCTCAGCGGATGCCGACCGCTCGGATATACTTCCGGTGCGCCGGTGGGTCTTCCTCTGCCGTTCGGCCGGCCGCGTTCCTCGTGGACGGACGGATGTTCACCTCGGCCGAGTTCAACCGAATGCAAGTGGACCCGGGCGACATCACCCACGTCGTGGTCCTGAAGGCCACGGAGGCGGTCGCGATCTACGGCGAAGCAGCGGCGAACGGAGTGGTGATCCTCACCACCCGCCGCGGCGCGGGCGGGCGATGACGCGAATCGGCGGGTCGGTCGCGGCGGTGGTGCTGCTCGCGGCGTGCGCGATCGACCGGGCGACGGCGCCGCCTGCCCGCTTCGCTCCGCCGAACCGGGCGTCGGCGGAGGACGTGCTGCGAGAGCTGTCGCAGATCGTGGTGGTGGCGAGGGGCTCGGGTGCCGGGGCCGACTCGGCCAGCCGTACCAGCGTGCTCTGCGGGATGGTGGGCCACGGACCGCGCCGGGTGGTGACGCGCCCGCTGTTCGTGGTGGACGGCCGCGTGACGCGACTGACGCGAGACGATCCGCGGCTGCGGCCGGGATTCTCCGGAATCGTCGCGGTGTTCACGCGCGCGGAGGCGGGAGACCGCTTCGGCCCGGGCGACTACGACGGCGTCGTGATCATCCGCACCGTACGGCCACGCGGCGGCTGCTGGGCCGACAGCCTGGAGATCCGGGTGCCCCATCGACCGACGCCGATGTTGATGCTGGATTCGGTGCGATAGGGGAGGACGGCAACGGGTGCGGAAGTGCGCGAGTGCGTTGGGGCCATGTGGATGCCCCAACGCACTCGCGCACTTCCGCACTCACGCACCCGTCAGCAGTGCCTGTCCTCGAACTCAACCCGCCGACCGCACGCGGGTGCGAACGGACCGAATCAGCACCCGTACCCGGGACGGCAGAGGGTGTTCAGCGCGCCCAGGTCGGCCTCGATCCCGCTGAGGCGGCTGGAGTAGGTGGTGGTGTAGTCGCTCCCCGGGCCGCCCCACATCACGCCGTGGAGTTGCACGTCGTTCTCGGCCGCGCCGGCGCCGCCGATGTACACGTAGACCGGCGAGCCGCTGTCGCCGCCCTGCGACCACACCTTGGAGACGTCCTGGCAGCGCAGGCTGCCGATGGTCACGCACGAGTTGGTGACCTGCCCGTACGTGGAGCCGCTGGTGCGGCCGGTCTTGTCGAGGTAGCTCCCCACCGGCAGCGTGCCGGTGTAGCGCCCGATGATGTCGAACTCGCCGGTGACGGTCAGGCCGCCCGCGGCGCCCGTGGCCCACGCGGTTCGCGCGATCCCGCCCTGGCCGATGGTGCGCGTGCCGTTGTGGCTGATGTAGGCCGCGTCGGCGCGGCGGCACGAGGCGACGCCGGTGACGCAGGCGTACATGCCGCGGTCCGCGACCTCGTTGCCCACCTGGTTGCCGGCCAGCACGGTGTGCTGGTAGACGGCCACGCCGTCGGTGGCGTACTGGGTGGTGGTGCAGTGCGAGTTGGTCACGAAGATGTTCGCGCCGGTCGAGCGCTTCGCGTTGAAGCCCGCGGTGCACAGGTACTGCCCGAACGCGATCTGGGTGCCGCCCACGAAGGTGGTGAACCGGTCGCGCACGGTGATGCGCTGCTCGGGGCGGGCCTGCGTCTGCGTGCCCACCGCCGCGGCGGGGATGCCGAGGCGCACGGCCTCCGAGCGCACCACGCCGGCCGCGCCGGCATCGGCCACGCCCAGGAGCACGCGGTTGTTCACCTCGTCAACGTCCACCAGGTACACGTCGCCGCGCGAGAGCAGCGGGGTGAGCTTCTCGGACCAGTCCTTGAGCTGGGCGAAGTCGTACGCCGCCGGCAGCACGCGCGGCTCGGCCGACGCCTTCAGCCCGGCCAGCGGGAGCCGGTGGGCCCGCGCCACGCCCAGGTTCCGCGCAACGTACGCCTGCGCCGCCTCGCTCTGCTCCGGGTTCACCACGCGCACCACCGGGGTGCCGTCGCTCGCCAGGTAGAACCCGGCGAACCCGGGGATCTCCTCGCGCGCCACGCGGGCGAGCTCGTCGTCGGTGTCGCGGACGGCGGACGGCGCCGTGATCGGCGTGGTGGTGGGGCCGGGCTCCGGCGTCAGCAGCGAGTCCGACGAGTCGCACGCGGCGGTGGCCAGCAGCGCGACGACCGCGGCGGGAATGCCTTTCGTGAACCTCATGCGCGTCCTCTCCAGTGGGTGGGGTGGGGGAACCACGATTTCGAAGGGTGAGCAACAATGTGCGTGAAATGATAGTTGCGCAAGGGGTGAAAACAGACGGATTTTTGTGACGCAGAAACGTATCACTTAAAAATGCAAGTCCACCGTGTGCCAGGGGCTGAGAGATTCCCCTGTCCTGCAACGCCGCGTCTGCCCGGCCCAATCAGGCGGTGAAGCGAGTTTTTCGAGACTTTTTCTCCAGTACAGCGCTCGCGCCGGACCGGAGCGTCTGCTCCATCGGCCTAGTGGTGCCGAGTTCGGTGGCCGTTAAGGTGCTCCGTACATCCATGCGATCGCGAGGATACGAAACGAAAACCCCTCGCCCGGGAATCGCCGGGGAGGGGCTTCTCATACGGAGTCCGAAAAGTCGGTGCCGTGGCCGTCGACGGAAAAGACGGATGCGGGCGTGTCCCTCCGCTGCGCTCCGGGCCGGGCTTCGCGCGCCGTAGGCAACGATACCGCCGTTGCCAACGG
>DASQLJ010000702.1:0-2045 GCA_035630095.1 Longimicrobium sp. | reverse complement strand
GGCCGGGATCATGTAGTCGGGGAGCCGCGCGCGGAGGTGATTGCGGAGGTCGCCGGGGGCGGGCGCTTCGCCGCTCGGGGTGACATACGCGAAGAGGCGCCGGTCGCTCCCCTCCCCCCGCGCGACGACCGCGACCTCGCGCACGGAGGGGATCGAGGCCAGCGCGGCCTCGACCTCGCCGAGCTCGATCCGGAAGCCGCGCACCTTCACCTGGTCGTCGTCGCGGCCGATGAACTCCAGGACGCCGTCCGCGCGGCGCCGCACCCGGTCGCCAGTTCGATAGAGCCGACCTTCGCCGAACGGGTTCGGCACAAACCTCTCGGCGGTGAGCGCGGGGCGGTTCAGGTAGCCGCGCGTCACCTGCGCGCCGCCCACGAACAGCTCGCCCACCACCCCCGGCGGCACCGGCTCGCCGTGGGCGTCCAGCACGTACACGCGCGTGTTGGCGATCGGCCGGCCGATGGGGACGGAGGCGGCCAGGTCGCGCCGCGGGTCGAAGCGGTGGATGGCGCACCCCACCACCGTCTCCGTGGGCCCGTACTCGTTGTAGATGACGAGCTCCGCGGCCGACCCGTCCTGCCGCGAGCGGGCAAGCCCCGTCCCCAGGTCCTCGCCGCCGACGACGAGGGTGCGGATGCGGCCGCCCGCCTGGGTCGACCCGTCGAGCAGCGCCAGGTGGGCGGGGGTGAGCTTGACGGCGTCCACGCGGTCCTCGGCGAAGACGCGCAGAATCGGCAGGTCGGCGCCCTCGCCCTCGCCGTAGACCACGATCGCGCCGCCGGTGATCAGGGGAACGAAGATCGAGGTGACCGTCAGGTCGAACGCGAACGAGGAGTAGAGCGCGAAGGAGAGCGGCGCGCCGGCGGCGTAGCGTGTCCGCGCCCACCAGGCGTAGTGCGTGAGCCCGCCGTGCGGCACCAGCGCGCCCTTCGGCGTTCCCGTGGACCCGGAGGTGAAGATGACGTAGGCGAGGTGATCGCGCGTGAGCCCCGCGCGCGGCGGATTCGTCTCCGCCATCTCCGCCCACGCGTCCGCGTCCCCGTCCAGCGCCAGCAGCGGCGTCCCCATCCCCGCGAAACGATCGGCGAGGGACGACTGGGTGAGGAGGAGGACGGGGGCGGCGTCTTCCAGCATGAAGCGCAGCCGCGCCTCGGGGTACGCCGGGTCCAGCGGGAGGTAGGCGCCGCCAGCCTTCAGCACGGCGAGCAGCCCCACCACCATCTCCACCCCGTGGTCGACGCCGATCGCCACGCGTGCGTCCGGCCCGACGCCGAGCTCGCGGAGGTGATGGGCAAGCCGGTTGGCGCGCGCGTTCAGCTCGGCGAAGGTGAGCTCGTCCGCGTCGTGCACCAGCGCCACGGCGTCCGGCGTCCTGGCCGCCTGCGCCTCGAAGAGCTCGTGGACGCAGGTGTCGGCCGGGTACTCGGTGGTGGTGTCGTTGTGCGCCTCCACCAGGTGCTGGCGCTCGGCGGGGGTGAGCAGGGCGATGCGCTGCACCGCCTGGGCGTCGTCGGCGACCATCGCCTCCAGCGCGCGGCGCAGGTACCTCACCTGGCGCTCGACGGTGGTGCGCTCGAAGAGGGCGGTGGCGTACTCCACCACGCCCACGATCCGCCCGCCGGCTTCCTGCAGGTTCAGCGTCAGGTCGTACTTGGCGCTCAGGTGCGGCGGCGCCCCCAGCGCGCCGAAGGTGAGCCCCGGCAGCTCCAGCCGCCCCGAGGGCGTGTTCTGCCACGCGAACATCACCTGGAAGAGCGGGCTGTGCGCCAGGCTGCGCACCGGCCGCATCAGCTCCACCACCTGCTCGAAGGGGATGTCGGTGTGATGCTGCGCCTCCACCGCGCGCGCCTTCACCCGCCCCAGCAGCTCCGCCACCGTCGGCGCGCGCGACAGGTCCACCCGCAGCGCCAGCGTGTTGACGAAGAAGCCGATCAGCGACTCCACCTCGCGCCGGTCGCGGTTGGCCGTGGGCGTGCCGATCACCACGTCGTCCTGCCCCGCGAGACGGCCCAGCACCGCCGCCCAGCCGGCGAGCAGCGTCATGA
>DASQLJ010000701.1:0-3400 GCA_035630095.1 Longimicrobium sp. | reverse complement strand
GACGCGATCGCGCGAGGTGCTGCGCGACGGCTACCGGGCCCGCGTCTACACCTTCAGGGCCACGCGCTGGCGCAAGGGGATGCCGCGCCGCACCGTGGAGGTGGAGACCGGCCTGGGCGGCGGCGACTGCGGCATGGTCTTCCAGCGCGGGCGCACCTACACCGTGTACGCGCGGCGCCACGAGCTGGGCCGGCTGGGTACCAACATCTGCTCGGGGCCGTACCTGCCGGACCCGGCGCCGCCTCCCGCCCTTCCGAGCGGAGATCGATGAAGCTCCTGTCCATCCAGGTCGCGCTCCCGGCAGAGCACGGGCGCCCCGACGCCGAGAGGCCGATGGAGCGCGCGTGGACCACGGCGTTCTTCAAGGAGCCGGTCGCCGGGCCCGTCTTCCTCGGCCGCACCAACCTCGACGGCGACCGCCAGGCCGACCCCAAGCACCACGGCGGCCCCGACAAGGCGGCGATGGCCTACGCCGCCGCGCACTACCCGCTCTGGCACGACGAGCTCGGCCGCGAGCTGCCGCACGGCGGCTTCGGCGAGAACTTCACGGTCCAGGGGCAGGACGAGTCCAGCGTCTGCATCGGCGACGTCTTCGCGATCGGCGAGGCGCGGGTGCAGGTGTCGCAGCCGCGCGTGCCGTGCTGGAAGATCGCGCGGCGCTGGGGGATCAAGGACCTCTCGGCCCGCGTGCAGCGGACCCGCCGCACCGGCTGGTACCTGCGCGTGCTGGTGGAAGGCCACGTGACAGCGGGCGACGAGGTGGTGCTGCTGGACCGGCCGCACCCGGAGTGGCCCGTCCTCCGCGCCAGCGACGTCCTCTACGCCCGCCCGCACGACGTGGAGGAGGTGCGCGCCCTGGCCGGCGTCGCCGCCCTGGCGCCCAGCCTGGCCCAGACGCTGGAACGCTACTTCGCCCAAGCCGAGGTCCCGCCCGACGAGCCGCGCCTCGAGGGGCCGAACCAGTAAGCCGCATCCGCAGGCAGCATCGCGGAATCGAAGATCGTCGGGTGTCATGGCATACGGATCCTACGAACTCCGTTTCGCGAGCGGGCGGTTTGCGTGAGGGATTCGCGCCCGGAGGGCCGAGACGGCGGCGCGCACGCGTCCGGTGCCGCGGGACGAGAGGAGGCATGGCGCGCCGGCGGCTCGGCGCCGTTGGCAACGGCGGTATCGTTGCCTACGGCGCGCGAAGCCCGGCCCGGAGCGCAGCGGAGGGACACGCCCGGACCCGGCCCTTCCGTTTCGGGCACCGGCACCGACTTTTCGGACTCCGTATCATATCACACAGAGGTGAGCAGTCTTTCGGAGATGGGGCACGGCCATGCGAAGAGGGCTCCCGATCCACGTCGGGAGCCCTCCTCGATTCAACCGGTTGAGTCCGCGGAGCGAGCTAGTCCGGGAGCGTGCTGTTCTTGCGGAAGTAGTCGATCACGGCCTTGCCGATGGTGTCGGCCTTCACGTGCAGCGTGACGGCCTTCACCGCCCAGCCGATGAGCGGCACCACGCCGATCGCCTCGGCGGCCACGGCGCCCGTCACGCTCCCCAGCGCGCCGCCCAGGTGGGCGTTCAGCGATTTGTCGTCGAACGCCTCCACGCCGAACGCGTCGGCGACCTGGCGGATCATCACCACGTCGGCGGCGCCGAGCGCGAAGCTGGCGCCGGGGATCCAGCCGGTGAACAGCGCCGCCTTCGCCCACTTGTCCACGACCGAGCGCGACCTGCGCTCCGCCTCGATCTTCGTTGCCGCAGCAGCCATCGGCCCACCTCGGGTTAGGGTCGCGGGCCGCCCGGCCCACGCTCGGTTTCATCTCTCGTCTCCGCGGACCGCTCCCTCATCCGCACATCGGAGCGGTCCGAGACCATGAGAACGGAATCGAAGGCCGGATTGTTTCGACTCGCTTCGCCGGGATCCGTCGCCACGCGCGGTCACTGCCCCCGCGCCGACCAGCCTCGCGCAGTTTGCGAGGCTTCCCATTGTTCCAGCCCGCGGCTTCAGCCGCCTTTCACTACGGGTGGATTCGAGCCCGCCACCGTCATCCACGGCGGATCCTGAGCTCTCCGTCCTCAATCCCCGCCGTACATCGCCTCCAGCTCGTAGACCGACTGCGCCGGGCCGATCACGATCAGCGTCTCGCCGGGGGTGACCACGCGGTCGGCGGCGGGGTTCAGCGCGAAGCCGCCGGAGAGCTCGCGGATGGCCAGGATGCTCACGTTGCGCAGCCGCCGCAGGTCGCACCCCGCCACCGTCTGCCCCGCGAAAGGGCTCCGCGGGTCGATGGTGATCTGCCCCACGTCCACCGCGATCTCCACGCCGAAGCTGAACACCTCGTTGAAGAGGTCGTGCACGGCCGGCCGCAGCAGCGCCAGCGCCAGGCGGTGCCCGCCGATGGCGTCGGGCGTGACCACGCGGTCGGCGCCGGCGCGGCGCAGCTTCGATTCGCTCGCCTCGCTGTTGGCGCGCGCCACGATCAGCAGGTCGGGGTTCATCTCCCGGGCGCTCAGCACCGCCAGCACGTTGCTGGCATCGCTGTCCAGCGCCGCCACCAGCCCGCGCGCCCGGGCGATGCCGGCGGCCACCAGCACGTCGTCGTGCGTGGCGTCGCCGATCACGTGGGCGATGTTCTCGCCCAGGAAGAACTCCTCCAGCTGCTCGCTCCAGTCGATCACCACGAAGCTCTCGCCGCGCGCCCGCAGGTCGCGCTCGATGCGCGTGCCCAGGCGCCCGTGCCCGCAGATCACGTAATGGTCGCGCATCCCCTCCAGCGCCCGTCTCATTCGCTTCCTCTGTACCGAGAGCCACAGCGTCTGCCCCAGGACCACGTCCACCGCGCGCGTGGCCGCCCACGCGCCGGTGCCCACCCCCACGATGATCAGCCCCATGGTGAACACGCGGCCCTCCGGCGTGAACGGCCGCAGCTCGCCGAACCCCACCGTGGCCACGGTGATCACCGTCATGTACGCCGCGTCGAGCCAGGTCAGCTTCTCGATCAGGTGGTAGCCGATCGTGCCCACCACCAGCACCAGGCCCAGCATCACCAGCGTGAACTGGAACTGCCGCACCGGGTCGCCCAGCTGCACGCGCATCCGGTGCATGGGGCTGGTGTAGGTACGCGCGTCCCGCCCCGGCGGGCGCACCCACCCCAGGCGGCGGCGTTCCTCGCCGATCCCGTGGCCCTGGTTGCGTTTGCGGCGTTGAGGCTGCTGCATCGGATGCGCGGTGGGCGCGGGGTCGTTCGCGTGGGAGGTCGATCGCGAATGGCGGTGGAGGATCGACTGGGCGGTGCGAGGCTGGACTCGGAGTGCGCCGGCGGCACCGCGGGCCCTCTCCCCGCGCCTGAGGGCGCGTACCCTCTCCCGGAACGGGAGAGGTGGACGGCCTGAGCCGGCCGGAGAGGGCGCC
>DASQLJ010000700.1:0-3698 GCA_035630095.1 Longimicrobium sp. | reverse complement strand
TGACGTCGGGGCGGAGGAGGGAGCGGTCGATGGGCCAGGAGGAGTCGTACAGCACCCACCCGCCGGCGCGAACCTCGGCGACGTCGCGCGCGTAGGTGGCGGGGTTCATCGGCACGATCAGGTCGAACTGCGGGGGGCGCGCCGTGTACCCCTCGCCGCTCACCCGGATCTCGTACCAGGTGGGCAGCCCCTGGATGTTCGAGGGGAAGAGGTTCTTCCCGCACACCGGGATCCCCATGCGGAAGATGGCCTGCAGCAGGAGGCTGTTGGCGCTCGCGGAGCCCGTCCCGTTCACCGTGCCGATCTTGAAGGCGAAGTCGTTGACGCGCGACCCGTCCGCCGTGGCCGGATGGCCGTTGGCGGAGAGCGGCGCGTCGCCGGGGAAGAGGCGGTCTATGCGTGGGCCGCGCATGCGCTCGCTCCGGCGTAGGGGATCAGCAGGTCGAAGACGCGCATGTCCCAGGCGGCGGTGGGGCAGCGCTCGGCGCAGAGGCCGCAGTGCAGGCAGATGTCCTCGTCCTTCACCATCACCCGCGCCGTCTGCGGGAGCGGCTCGCTGACGTAGATGGCCTGGTCGAGGTTGAGCGCCGGCGCCGAGAGGCGCGTCCGCATCTCTGCTTCCGGCGCGCCATCGTAGGTGATGGTCAGGCAGCTCACCGGGCAGATGTCGATGCACGCGTCGCACTCGATGCAGATCGGCGCGGTGAAGTGCGTCTGCGCGTCGCAGTTGAGGCAGCGCTGCACCTCGGCCTGGGCCTGCTCGCGGGTGAAGCCGGTCTCCACCTCGGTGTCGAGGCGGGCGAAGCGGGTGTCCAGCCCCACGTGCACCATGCGGGTGCGCTGCTCGGGGGAGTAGTCGTTGCTGTAGCTCCAGGCGTGCATCCCCAGGCCGGCGCTCACCAGGCTCATCCCGTACGGCGGGCGCTCGGTCACGGGCACGCCGCGGCAGTGGTTGTGGATGGAGATGGCGGCCTGGTGCCCGTGCTCCACCGCCCAGATGATGTTCTCGGGCCCCCACGCCGCGTCGCCGCCGAAGAAGACGCCGGGGAGGGTGGACTGGAAGGTCGCCTTGTCGACGACCGGCATGTCCCACTCGCCGAACGCGATCCCGGCGTCGCGCTCGATCCACGGAAACGCGTTCTCCTGCCCGATCGCCAGGATCACCGCGTCGGCGGGGAGGAGGACGGTGTCGATCACCTCGCTCTTCTGGCGGCCGCCGTCCTCGGTCCAGCGCACCCGCTCGAACTCCATCCCCACCAGCGCGCCGTTCTCCACCACGAAGCGCTTCGGCGCGTGGTTCTCCACGATGTGCACCCCCTCCTCCTCCGCGTCCTCCAGCTCCCAGGGGCTGGCCTTGAAGTGCGCGCGGCCGCGGCGGGCCATCACCTTCACGTCGGTGGCGCCCAGGCGCTTGGCGGTGCGGCAGCAGTCCATCGCCGTGTTGCCCACGCCGATGATCAGCACACGCTCGCCGATCCGGTCGACGTGGCCGAAGTGCACCGACTCGAGCCACTCGATGCCGATGTGCACCCGGTCGGGGACGTCCCAGCGGCCGGGGAGGTCGAGCTCCTTCCCCTTGGGCGCGCCGCTGCCGACGAAGACGGCGTCCCACCCCTCGGCCAGGAGCGCCTTCATGCTGTGCACGGGGGTGGAGTAGCGCACCTCGATCCCGCCGATCCCGGTGATCATCTCGATCTCCTCGTCGAGCACGGCGCCGGGGAGGCGGAACGAGGGGATGTTGGTGCGCATCAGCCCGCCGGGGCGGTCGAGCCGCTCGAAGACGACGCACTGGTAGCCCAGCGGCGCCAGGTCGTTGCACACGGTGAGCGACGCGGGCCCGGCGCCCACCAGCGCCACGCGGCGCCCGTTGCCGACGGCGGGCGCCACGGGGAGCGCGTGCGAGATGTCGCCGCGGTTGTCGGCGGCCACGCGCTTGAGGCGGCAGATGGCGACCGGCTTGCCGTCCACGCGGGTGCGGCGGCAGGCGGGCTCGCACGGCCGGTCGCAGGTGCGCCCCAGGATGCCGGGGAAGACGTTGGACTGCCGGTTGAGCAGGTACGCCTCGGTGTAGCGCTCCTGCGCGATCAGCCGGATGTACTCGGGTACGTTGGTGTGCGCGGGGCAGGCGTGCTGGCAGTCGACCACGCGGTGGTAGTAGGCGGGGTCGGTGACGTCGGTGGGCTCCATGCGGGGCACCCTTTCGCCGGGGAGGTGGCGGCGTCCGTCCCGGCTCGAGGCACGCGTGCGGCCCGGAGTGGGCCATGAGTGGAGATCGCGTGGAGACGGTCCCTGCAGGTTAACCCCAAACGTTCCCCGGTTCAAGGGAGACACGCGGAGGCGGAGACGCGGGGGCTGGACGTCGATTCCAGGGCGCTCCGTCGGCGCCGCAGGGGCCGCTCCTCGCCCGCTCGTCCTATCGACGAATCCAGGGCGCTCTCGATGGCGCCGCGGGCCCTCTCCCGGGGATTGCCACCGGGCGTTCGGCCGGCGCCGCGGGGCCCTCTCCCTGGCTCGCTCCTCGCCCGTCCCTCCCCAAAACAACCTGGAAAACAACCTGGGGGAGGGACGGGGGCTCGCTTCGCTCGCGGCTGCTTCAGCGTGGGGATCAGCGGCGGTGCGCTCCGGTGGCGCGGCGGTGGCGAGGCTGGCAAGGGCGCAGCACTCGAAGATCCGGAAGATGGTGGGACGCACTCCGGGCAGGCGGATCCTGGAGATCGCGGGGACGGTGGCAGGGCACGCGGTGCGGAGGATTCCTCCCTCTCCCGGAACGGGAGAGGGAGCGCTCTCAGGCGCGGGGAGAGGGCCCACGGGGACGGCTGATGGCAGCGATGCGTGAGGGATGCGCGCCCGGAGGGCCGGGAACGCGGCGGCCCGCCTGCGCCGTCGTCCCGGTGGAGAGGATGCATGGGCGGGCCGCCGCGGGCCCGGCTGCGTTGGGCACGGCGGTATCGTGCCCTACGCAGCGCGCAGCCCGGTTCTGCGCCCCAGCGCCGAACACGCCCGAACCCGCCGTTCGGGATGGCGGAGGTTCCAGCCGGATCAGCGGTTCCACCGCAAAAGGAAGCGGGCGGCACCCCCGAGAGAGGTGCCGCCCGCCTTTCGACCTACCGCCCCGCCGAAGCGAGGATCAGGTCAGAGACCCAGCGCCCGCGCCACGTCCATCCGGCCGCGGCCGAAGTACGGGTCGGTGCCCTGCGCGCCGCCGTCCACCGCGCTGGCGGTGATGCGGTGCTTGGTCTGCACGGCGCTGGAGCCGTACTCGGCCATGATCAGCGCCGCGAGGCCGGCCACGTGCGGGCTCGCCTGGCTGGTGCCGATGTAGCCGGTCAGGCGGTTGCCCGCCGAGCAGGCCGTAAGGACCGGCACGCCGGCCACGGTGAGGCCCGCCACCCGGTACTTCGGGCAGTACGACCAGACCCAGCTCACGTTGTCGGTGCCCCAGGGCCAGGCGCTGAGGGTGGTGCCGGCGTTGCCGCCGGGCGCCGCGACGGTGATCGCCGAGCGGCCGAAGTTGGTGTAGTACGAGGGGATGTCGCCGTTGCCGTTGGCCACCACTGGACCCACCGACGACACGCAGATCACGTGCACCGCGTCGCAGTAGGTGTTGAAGGCGTTGCCGTCGTGGTCGAAGTCGGCCGCGGAGTTGCCAGCCGACACCACGATCAGCATCCCCTTCTGCTTGGCGTAGTTCATGGTCT
>DASQLJ010000699.1:0-5683 GCA_035630095.1 Longimicrobium sp. | reverse complement strand
GCGTGATGGCCGTCGTCGTGGCCGGCGGCGACGTCCGCCCGGGCGACCCCGTTCGCGTGGAGCTCCCGCCCGAGCCGCACACGCCGCTCGCGCCAGTTTGATACGGAGTGCGAGACGTTGCTGCCGGAAACCCGAAACGGAAAAGCCGGATCGGGGCGTGTCCCTCCGCTGCGCTCCGGGCCGGGCTTCGCGCGCCGTAGGCAACGATACCGCCGTTGCCAACGGCGCCGAGCCGCCGGCTCGCCATGTCCCCGCTCGTTCCCGCGGCGCCGATGCGGGCGCGCCGGCGTCTCGGCCCTGCGGGCGCGAATCCCTCACGCAACCGCCCGCGCGCGGAACGGAGCTCGTGGATCCGCCTGACGCGCGGACGGTCGAAGCACCGCGGCCGCGTGAACCTCGTGGTCAGCGGCGGACGGCTCCTCCCTCGCGCCCACATCACGATCCCTTCGACCCGGGCCGCGACGATGGACACCCTGGAACGCGTGCGGCGGATCTGCCTGGCACTCCCGGAAGCCACGGAGCAGGAGGCGTGGGGCGAGCCTACCTGGCGCGTGCGCAAGCGCATGTTCGCGATGTATGCCGACCATCACCACGCCGACGGGCGCGTGGCGCTGTGGTGCAACGCGCCGCTCGGCGTCCAGGAGCACGTGGTCGCCTCCGCGCCGGACATCTACTTCGTCCCGCCCTACGTGGGGGTGAAGGGGTGGATCGGGATCGTGCTGGACCGGGTGGACGACGGCGAGCTGCGCGAGCAGATCGTGCAGGCGTACGCGATGGTCGCCCCGAAGAAGCTCCTCGCCGCGCTGGAGGCCGGGCGAACGACGTGACCCCGATCACGTTCCGGCGGCGGCCGAGCCGGGCTCGGCGCGCGTCCATCGGCTTCCAACGCCGCGCCAACGAACACGTGGATGGTTCCCGATCGCGTCCGCTGCCGGCCGAAATCCCGTCCGAGGGCACGCGGCCCCATCGCGCCGTTGCGGGCCGGGCTGGTAGCAGAGTGCGCCAGAGGGTTGAAGTTTGTGTAGGGGTGAGGTTAAGTTAGGATCTCATTATCGATTTCTCCGCCACGCCAAGGAAGCGCACGTGCCCGTACGGACGTTCGATCCCCTCGAAGCCGCACCCGCGGGAATCCGTCCGACGGAACGGAATGGCCGGTCGAGAACGCACCCCGGACGGGGTGTCACGAGATCGTCTTTCGCACGTTCTTCAAGTGTCCGACAGCCCCGTTGCGCTTTCGTGGCAATGAGTTAGCTTCTTCGCTCGCAACGGCTTGCAGCTCTCCGGCGCGGGCTCCGGGATGCGCGGCGACCCCCTCGGGGGCGCTTCGCGGCCGGCGAGAAAACGGACGCGGCGGGCCGGAACGGTCCGCCCGCCGGTGCAGAGTCGAGGTCCCGCGGCGACCGGGCGCGGCAGGCGGAAGCAGCCCCGCCGCCGGACGGGCAACCCGTCGTGACGTGTGGGTGGCCGCCGGTGACACGGGCGAAATAGGATGACGCGGGCACGTGCCCGCGCGCGATGCATCGCGATGCATACCTTCCCGGCCGTCAGGAGACCGCGGCTCCGGAAACCCCTCCGAGCCGTCCTGCTGACCCGGGAACCCCCGCCCGGCCCGTGTGGCCGCCCCGCAAGGGCCCCCGCACCGACCGGCATGCTTTCCACGATCCTCTCTGCCCGGAGGTGACGCCAACCGATCGCTGGCAGGCACGATTGAGCCCGCCGCCCGGCCGCACGGCCCGGCGCACGGGACCGTTGGTCAACTCCTACAGACAAAGCAGCATGTCAAGAATCCGTTGGATCGCCATGGTCCTCCTGGCTGCGGCGCTGCCCACGGCAGCGAACGCGCAGTCGGGCGGGACCATCACCGGCCGAGTCGTAGACTCGCGGACCGGTTCTCCGCTCACCGACGCGACGGTCATGGTCACCGGGACCACCCTGCGCGTGGTGACGAACGCCCAGGGCGAGTACCGCATCGGCAACGTGCCCGGCGGCTCGCAGAACGTCGCCGCCAGCCGCATCGGCTACGCCGGCACGTCGCAGCGCGTGAGCGTGTCGGCGGGGCAGACCGCCACCGCCAACTTCTCGCTCAGCACCAGCGCGGTGAACCTGAACGCCCTGGTGGTGCAGGCCAGCGGGCGCGAGGCCCGTCAGCGCGAGCTCGGGAACGCGGTGTCGAACATCACCGCCGACCAGGTTCCGCAGGCCACCATCCAGAACTTCTCGCAGTTCCTGCAGGGCCGCGCCCCGGGCGTGGTCGTGACGCAGAGCTCGGGTCAGCTGGGCTCCAACGCCCGCATCCGCATCCGCGGCGTGAACTCGCTGTCGCTGAACAACGACCCGCTCGTGATCATCGACGGCGTGCGCATCAGCCAGGACGGCGGCGTGGGCCAGGAGCTGTTCACGGGCGGCCAGGGCAGCTCGCGCCTGAACGACCTGAACCCCGACGACATCGAGAGCGTCGAGGTGCTCAAGGGGCCCGCCGCGTCGGCGCTGTACGGCACGCAGGCCGCCAACGGCGTGATCCAGGTCACCACCAAGCGCGGCCGCGCCGGCCGTCCGAACATCCGGGGCTACTCGGAGTTCTCGGCGCTCGATGCGAACTTCGAGTTCCCGAACAACTTCCTGCAGCGCGGCTTCAACGGCGCGAACACCCGCATCAACTGCGACCTGGTGGCACGCGCCAACGGCACCTGCGTGCGCGTTGACTCGCTGTACAGCTACCAGCCGCTGACCGGCGACGTGACGCCGCTGCAGGACGGCGCGCTCACCAAGCTGGGCGGCAGCATCTCGGGCGGCAGCGACGTGGTCACCTACTACATCTCGGGCGAGAACCAGCACGGCGTGGGCGTGCAGCGTCCGAACCACATCAACCGCACCAACGTGCGGGCGAACCTGGCCGGCAACGCGGGGAGCACCCTGCGCCTGACCGCCAGCGCCGGCTACACGTCGAGCGGCGTGCAGCTTCCGCAGAGCGACAACTCCTCGGTGAGCCCGATCCTGTGGGCCCTCCGCGGCGCGCCGACGCCCACCAACATCGCGAACAACGCGGGCTACGGCAGCGGCATCAACTCGGCCCGGCTGTACATGTGGGAGAACAAGGAGAACGGCAACCGCTTCACGGGGAGCACCACCGCGAACTACCGCCCGATCTCCTGGCTCTCGTTCAACGGGACGCTGGGCGTGGACAACAACGATCGCTTCATCGGCACCTTCGTGGCGCCGGGCTCGATCGGCGCGTTCCCCGACGGCTTCCGCGAGCAGGCGCGCGTGCACAACACCGTGTTCACCGCCAACGCGGGCGCCACGGCCACCAACCAGCTGCGCTCCAACATCGCCGCCACCACCTCGGCGGGCGTGCAGTGGACCTCGGCCAACCCGAACTACACCTACGCCGCGGCCGACCAGCCGGCGCCGGGCACCATCCTCGGCGGCGTGCCGTCGTCGGTGGACGAGGGCCTGTACTGGACGGAGCCGCCCGACCGCCTGTTCGGCGCGTACATCAGCGAGCAGCTCGCCATCAGCGACCGCCTGTTCCTGAACGCCGCCATCCGCGGCGACAAGAGCTCGGCCTCGGGCGCCGAGATCGGCTTCATCACCTACCCGTCGCTCTCGGCGTCGTGGGTGGTGCACGAGGAGCCGTGGTTCCCGAGCATCGGCGCGCTCAGCAACTTCCGCCTGCGCGCGGCGTACGGGAAGTCGGGGCTGCGCCCCACCTACCTGAGCGCCAACCGTACCTACACGGCGGCGCAGGTGGCGCTCGACGGCACCATCGCCAACGGCTTCGTGGTGAGCCGCTTCGGCAACTCGGAGCTGAAGGCCGAGGTCACGCGCGAGGTCGAGTTCGGCGGCGACCTGGGGCTGTTCGACGACCGCGTGAGCATCGAGGCGACGCACTACAACAAGCGCTCGGCGAACGCGCTGGTTTCGCGCACGCTGGCGCCGTCGTTCGGCGGCCCGCTGTCGCAGTTCTTCAACCTGGGCAGCGTGGCGAACAACGGCATCGAGGTGGCGCTTCGCACGCAGCCGGTGCGCCGCCGCAACCTCGAGGTCAACCTCGACGCGACGTTCTCGGCGAACCGCAACAAGCTGATCTCGTTCGGTGACACCACCGTCGCGCCGATCTCGCTGGGCACGCTGCAGTGGCACGTGGAGGGCTACCCCGTGGGTGCCTACTTCACCACCAAGTACCAGTACAGCGACGCGAACAACGACGGGCTGATCCAGCAGAGCGAGGTGGCGCTGGCCGACTCGCAGGACATCTCGTCGATCGGCCGCTCGTACTTCGGCAGCCCGCTGCCCAAGCGCGAGATCACGCTGAACGCGGACATCCGCGCCTTCGGCTTCGCGCGGATCTCGGCCCTGCTCGACCACAAGGGCGGGCAGAAGCTGTTCGACCAGACGCGCCAGAGCCGCTGCACCGCGGCCCAGACGGTGGCGTTCTGCGAGGAGCGCTGGGTGCCGGGGCAGTCGCTCGAGGACCAGGCCGCCATCCAGGCGGCGCTCGTGGGCCTGGGCAGCGGCGGCTTCATCGAGGACGCCAGCTTCACCAAGCTGCGCGAGGTGGCGCTCACGCTGACCGCCCCGACGTCTCTCACGCGCCGCTTCGGCTTCCGCGAGGACGGCCTCTCGCTGACGCTGGCCGGCCGCAACCTCAAGACCTGGACTGACTACCGTGGCTTCGATCCGGAGATTAACGCCACCGGTACGTCGAACCTGAACGCGTCGGAGTTCTACTCGGTTCCGCCCGCGCGTTCGCTGGTCGCCCGTATCGACGTCAACTTCTGATCGAAGAATGGAGTTCCACATGCTGAACCGTATCGCAGCGTCGGGGAGGGGCCTTCGGCTCCTCCCGCGGCGGGCGCTCGGAATGGCTGCCGTGGCCGCGGTACTTCCGCTGGCCGCCTGCAACCTGGACGACGCGCTGACCATCGAGGATCCGTTCACCGTGACGCCCGGCACCGCCAGCGACACGACGAACCTTCCGAACACGTTCGCCGGCGCGCGTGCGCGGTTCGCGTCGGCCCTGGGCGGCCGGCAGAACCGCGAGGGCGGCTACGTCCTGCAGACCGGCACGTTCGTGGACGAGCTGGCCGACTCGGACGGCTTCGCCACCCGGCAGGCGGTGGACCGCCGCCGCCCGACCGAGACCAACGCGGCGGTGCTCGACCCGTACACCTACCTGCAGCGCGCGCGCGCCGAGGCGGTGAACGCGGCGGCGCTGTTCGAGACCACCAGCCAGGCCGGCTCGCCGGAGCACGCCAACCTCTACAGCATCGTGGGGTACAGCGAGCTCCTGCTGGCCGAGGCGTTCTGCTCGGGGATCCCGCTGAGCATCGTGGACAACAGCGGCGCGTTCCAGCCGACCGCCGGCCTGACCACGAGCGCGGTGCTCGATTCGGCCATCGCGGCCTTCGACAAGGCGGCGACGCTCGCCGGGTCGAATGCCACGGAGCTGAACCTGGCCCGCGTGGGGAAGGCCCGCGCCCTGCTGTTCAAGGGTGACTACGCCGGTGCGGCCGCCGTGGCCGCGCTGGTGCCGAGCAACTTCACGTACTACATCGAGTTCGACGCCGGCGCGCAGGACGCCCAGAACGCCGTGAACCAGCTCCTCAACTCGGAGAAGCGCTGGACCACGGTGGACCGCGAGGGGACCAACGGGCTCGACTTCATGTCGGCTCGCGACCCG
>DASQLJ010000698.1:0-3491 GCA_035630095.1 Longimicrobium sp. | reverse complement strand
CGAGCAAGTGCGCGCCCTCCCGCAATTTCCGTGTTTTGCCCCGCGCGCGGTAGGGGGGTCTACGTCACCGCATCAACCGATAGATGCATCGGGCCGTTTCCGCTCGGTCGAATGGGTGGCGAGGAGCCCCGGCGCCGCGGGCCCTCACCCTGCCGCTTCGCGGCTGTCCCTCCCCCAAAAACAGCCTGGGAGAGGGACCTGGGCTCGCTTCGCTCGCGGCTAAGTCGATGGCTAACCGACGCTTCGAGCGCGACTCAGCACCCAGCACTCAGCACCGCTGTTCCCGCACTGACGCACCTGTTCGCGATCTCCGCCTGCCGTCGCGATCCCCCTACGAGGGCGACGGATTCGCCTCCACGGCGGCATCGGCATCATCCTCGTCCTCCGCCAGCGGCAGCTCGCGCTGGAAGCGGCGCACCTCGCGCAGGGCGGCCAGCTCGCGCAGCTCGCGCAGCTCCTCCTCGAACTCCTGCACGTCGGCGAAGTTGCGGTAGACGCTGGCGTAGCGCACGTAGGCGATCTGGTCGCGGTCCTTGAGGCGGTGCATCACCATGTGGCCGATGTCGGTGCTGCTGACCTCGCTGGTCTCGCGCCGGTCCAGCTCGCGCTCGATGTCTTCCACCACCGTCTCGATCTCGGCGGGGGTGATGGGGCGCTTGGCGCTGGCCACCTCGATGCTGCGCAGCAGCTTGCGGTGCTCGAACGGCTCGGTCTCGCCGTCGCGCTTCACCACCTGCAGGGTGCGTTCCTCGATGTACTCGTAGGTGGTGAAGCGGCGTTGGCAGCGAAGGCACTCGCGCCGGCGCCGCACCGCCCGGCCCTCGCGGCTGGTGCGGCTGTCGACCACGCGGTCGTCCTGGTGGTGGCAGAACGGGCAGCGCACGGCGTCTCCTGGTCAGTCGGTCAGCGCGAGCCCAGCCGGGCCAGCTGGGTGCGGGCCTCTTCGGCCTCGTCGCTGCGCGAGTAGCTGCGCAGGATCTGGTTGAGGTGCGCGCGCGCCTGGGTGCGCTCGCCGCGGGCGATCTCGAGCCGGGCGATGCGCAGCAGCGCCGCCGGCGCGCGCTCGCTCTCGGGCCAGCGCGACACCACCCGCTGGTACGCGGCGATGGCGGCGTCCGGATCGCGCGTGTACGTCTCGCCGATGTGGTACTGCGCGTCGGCCGCGCGCGGGTCGTCGGGCGCGACGGTGAGGAACTCCTGGAAACCGTTGCGCGCGGTGGAGAGCGACCCCCGCCGGAACGCCCCCATCGCCGTCTCGTACGCCTCGTCCGCCGTCGGCCCGCCGCCCGAGGGACGCGGACGGGCGGGGGTCGTGGGCCGCGGCGTGGTCGCGCGCGGCGGGGGGCTCGCCGCCGTCGTGCTGGACGGCCGGTCGGCCGCGCCGGTGGATGGGCGCGCCGGCGTCCGGTCGGTGGTGGTCGACGGCCGATCGGCGGTGGTGCGGCCGGAGGTGCCGGCGTCGGCCTGGCGCTCGGGGGCGGGGCGGTCGATGACGGCCTCGGTGCTGTCGGCGGCGGCTTCCTGCGCCTCGCGGGCTTCCTGCGTGCGCGTCTCGATCTGCCGCTGCAGGTCGCGGATCTGCTGCTGGCTCTGGCCGCTGAGCGACTGGATCTGCACCAGCTGCCGGTCGAGCTGCTGCAGGCGGTTGGCCACGTCGGCGCGCATGCGGGCGTTCTGGCTGCTCAGGCTGTCGAGCATCGCCTGGGTGCGCGTGATGAGCTGCTCGATCTGCCGGTTCTGCGCGGCGCGGTCGTTGTCCATGCGCGTCTGCAGCGTCTGCAGGTCCTGCTTGGTGGCCAGGCAGCCGGCCAGCGGCAGGAGCGCCGCCGCGGCGGCGATGCGTAGCGCCTTCATCGGCTCATCCCCGCGGGCACGGTGGTGATCTGGCCGCTGGTCACCGCGAACTCGGCGCGGCGGTTGCGGGCCATCGAATCGTCGTCCTCCCCCTCCATCAGCAGCCGCTCCTTGCCGTAGCTCACGGTGGAGAGCCGCCCGCCGTCGATCCCCAGGTTCAGCAGGTAGGCGCGCACCGCCTCGGCCCGGCGCTGGCCGAGGGCGAGGTTGTACTCGGTGCTCCCGCGCTGGTCGGCGTGCCCCTCGATGCGCAGGCGCACGGAAGGGTTGCTGCGCAGCACGGCGGCCTTGCCCTGCAGCTTGTCCTCGGCGGTGGGGGTGATCTCGTCGCTGTCGTACTCGAAGAACACGATCTCCGTCAGCGCCTCGCGCGCCACCGACGCGGCCGCCTCGCGCTCGCGGCGCTCCCGCTCGGCCCGCTCGCGCTCGATCAGCGTGACGCTGTCGGCGCCGAGCGAGTCGGCGCTCGAGCCGCCGTTGCCGGTGCGGCCGGTGGTGGCCAGGGTGCTGTCGTTGGGCGCGGGGTTGGCCGGCTGCTTCTTCTTGCACCCGGCCAGCGCCAGCGGAACCAGCAGCAGCGGGGCGGCATGGCGAAGCTTCATTCGTGTCTCCTCGTTCCTCGGTGTGGGTCCGGAATCGGTCGTTCAGGCGGGGCGATGGAGAGCCCGGCCGGTCGTCGTATCGCTCAGGAACAGCATCGCCTGCGTTCGAATCACCGCATTCGGGTGATCAAAGGACAGCGGAGGCCTCGGCCCCGCGGGCCCTCTCCCTGGCTCGTTCCTCGCCTGTCCCTCCCCCAAAACAACCTGGGGGAGGGACGGTCGGCGAGGCCAGCGGACTCCAGGTGCGCGCTTCCGTATCCGCTTGGCAGGATACGAGATGGCATCCGAATCGCGCCGTTGTTCTCCCCTCCCCCACCCCTCCCCCCTGGTGGCCCCTGGTGGGGGAGGGGCCGGGGGTGGGGGGGAGCCCGGCGCTCGGCCAGCCTCCGTCCCTACCGCGTCCCCGACGTCGCCGGCATCCCCGTCGTTCCCGCCGTTCCGGCGCGCGAGAGCGGCGGCGACCAGGCGGGGAGGCCGAAGCCGCGTCCGCCGACCAGCGTGCGCACCTTGCCGGTGACGGTGTCGAGCACGAACAGGCCGCCGCCGTCGCGGTCGGGGCTGGCGAAGACCAGGTGGCGGCCGTCGGGGGCCCAGCTCGGGTCCTCGTTGCGGCCGCGGTCGGTGAGCAGGCGCCCGCCCCGGCCGTCCGATCCCACCACCACGATCTGCGGCACGCCGTTCACGCGGGAAGAATACGCGATCCAGGGCCCCGCCGGCGACCAGTCGGGCGAGGTGGCGTAGCCGCGGCGGCCGTAGGTGTAGTCGCTCACGATGCGCGGCTCGCCGCCGCCGGCGTCCATCACGTACACCGCGGGCTCGCCCAGCCGGTCGCTCACGAAGGCGATTCGTCCCCCGTCCGGCGAAAACGTCGGCGACAGGTTCTCGAAACGGCGCGACTGCGTGACCGTGCGCAAGCCCCCCGCGCCCGCCAGCGCGATCTCGGTGTTCCCCCCCGCCGTGGTGCCGAAGGCGATCGTCCGCCCGTCGGGCGCGTAGGCGGGGGTGATGTTGATGCCGTCGCGGCCGCTCACCGTG
>DASQLJ010000697.1:0-2899 GCA_035630095.1 Longimicrobium sp. | reverse complement strand
GGGTCCCGACCCGTCGGCTCCGCGCGTCTCCCCGGCATCCGGGGCGGGGATCGACTGGATCCCTGGGAGACGCGCGTGGCGCCGGCTGAACAGGCTGCCGAACGTCTGCGCCAGCCAATCCAGGAAGCGGCGGATCATGGCGTGCTCCATGGCTGAGGATTCCACGCTGCCGCCACGCCGACGTGACTCGGCGACGATTCGGCCGCCGACGCGCTTCGCGGATGTTCGGGAGCCGGTGTGGCCGGGGTGGAAGGCGACATCGTGGAGGGGTCCGGGGATATGAGTGACGGGCGTATTCAACGGGGTGCGAGGGCTCCCATCCCCGGTCAAGATATGCGAGGGTGGGAGTGGAGCAAGCCGCCCGCGCCGGGCGGCGGCGGTTCGGAGAGACGGACGAAACGAAACCGCCGCCGGGGATGCCGGCGGCGGTGATGGAGATCGGGGAGAGGCTCAGGCGAACGCCACGGGCGCCTCGTCGCTCCCGTCGCCCTCCTGCGCACCCTCGTCGTCCGCGGGCGAGCCCTCGCCATCCTCGGGGCCCGCCTGGTCGGCGAACTCGGCGGCGCCGCGGGAGGCCTCCTCGAGCTCCATCTGCTCGTGCGCGCGCTCGATGTCGTCGGGCTCCAGGATGCAGAGCGCCTCGCGGGTGAGCTCGGGCACCTTCGCGAGGCGGTTGGCCTGCTGCGCCAGCGAGCGCTCGAACAGGTTCCGCACGGCGCGGCCGTTGGCGAAGTTGTCGCCCTTGGCGTCGTGCATCTGCTTGAACAGCCGGTCCGCCAGCTTGCTCGCCTCGGGGCTCAGCGTGTACTCGCCCTCGCCCAGCAGCTTGTCGAAGATCTTGCGCAGCTCCCCGGCGCTGTAGTCGGGGAACTCCACGTAGCGGTTGAAGCGCGACTCCAGGCCGGGGTTGGAGCTCACGAAGCGCTGCATCGGCGCGGGGTAGCCGGCCACGATCACCACCAGCTCCTCGCGGTGGTCCTCCATCAGCTTGACCAGCGTGTCCACCGCCTCGAAGCCGAAGTCGGTCGCCCCGCGGCTGGAGGTGAGCGCGTATGCTTCGTCGATGAACAGCACGCCGCCGATCGCCCGCTCCACCACCTCCGTCACCTTCGACGCCGTCTGCCCCACGTAGCCGGCGACCAGCCCGGCGCGGTCGACCTCCACCAGGTGCCCGCGCTCCAGCACGTTCAGCGCGCGGAAGATCTCCGAGAGGATGCGGGCGACGGTGGTCTTCCCCGTGCCCGGGTTGCCGGCGAACACCATGTGCAGCGAGAGCGGCGCGATCGGCAGCTCCTTCTCGCGGCGCATCGCGCGCACGCGGATGATGTTGGTGAGCGTCTCCACCTCTTCCTTCACGCGCACCAGGCCGATCAGCGCGTTGAGCCGGTTCAGCAGCTCGTCGAGAGTGGCGGCGTCGGGCGGGGCCACCTCGCCGCGGCTGCCGGCGGCGGCGCGCTCCGCGTCGCCCGCGACGCCGCCGGCGGGCTCGGCCCAGCGCACCTTGAGCCCCTCGCGCTCGGCGAAGGCGCGCAGCACGGAGAGGTGGTGGGTGAGCAGCTCCGCCTCGGCCGGATGGCTGGCCCGGTCGGCGGCGATGAGGCCCAGGCCCAGCTCGCGCATGCACCAGAGCACGTCGCCGGTGTGGCGCGTGCTGGCCGAGCGGTCGGCCTGCACCACCGCGCGGAAGTAGTCGGGGACCTGCGACAGGTCGGTGCGCTTCGCCGCCTTGCGCACCACGTCCGCCGTCTCGCGCTTCGTCGGCTCCTGCGGCTGGAAGGGGCGCGCCATCTCGATCACGAACTGCAGCTCGTCGTCGTTCGCGTTGCCGTCGGCGGCGATCAGGTGGCCCATCAGGCCGAGCACGTGCTCGGTCAGCGCGTTGTAGCGGTCGCTCTCCTTCGCGGGCCAGAAGCCGCGGTCCGCGGCCGCGTCCACCGCGTCGAAGATGCGCTCGGCGTACCTGGATGGGGTTCGGTCCATCGTCTGTGCAGCGGGGGAGGAGGTCGCGTCGGAAAACCGCCGGGGGGCGCCGGCCAAAGGTGGGGGATGCGCCCGAGGTCGCGCAACCGCACGGGTCGGGCATCGCGGGTAAGGGGGTCCCGCGTGGCGCCTCCATCGGAAACGTGCAGGTGATTCGATACACGGCACGCAGTCCGCTGGCATCGACTGTCCTCGTGCAGATTTCACCCGGATGAGCCGAAGCCGGCGCAGCAGCCTCGCGCAGTTTGGGAGGCTTCTCGTAGTCGTTGCCGCGGCCTTCAGCCACCGGTGCGGGTAACGAAGTTATTGACGCCGGACAGCAGGGCCTATAGTGTACTGGTGTGTCTGGTACACCAGTACAAAAGGTACTCTCGTGCTGATCGATCTCGACCTCTCCGACGGGCGCCCTCTCTACCAGCAGATCGTGGACGAGGTGCGCCGCGCGGTGGTGCAGGGAACGCTCGAGGCGGGCGACGCGCTCCCCTCGGTGCGGGCGCTCGCGGCGGAGCTGCGGGTGAATCCCAACACCGTCCAGCAGGCCTACCGCGAGCTGGAGCGTGCCGGGTTGGTCTACGGCCGCCGCGGCCAGGGGACGTTCGCCGCGCTGCCCGGCGGAGAAGGCGAGCGCGAGCTGCTGCTGCGCGACGTTGCCGAGCGCGCATTGAAGGATGCGCGCCGTTTCGGGTTCGAGCCCCACGAGTTGGCCGCCGCGATCCTGCGCTCGGCGGGCGAAGCCTCCACCATCCCCTCAACCCCGGTGTGATTCATGGGCCTTCCTTCCCTTCCCACGCAGGTGAGCGATGCAGCGCTGGCGGTGGAGACGCGTGGCGTCGAGAAGCGGTACGACCTGGTGATTCCCGCCCTTGCCGGGCTGGACCTGCAGGTTCCCGAGGGGGCCGTGTACGTCCTTGCCGGCCCC